>JAAUOI010000120.1 GCA_012036375.1 Allobrachymonas sp.
CACGGAGATGCTTTTGGGGGCGGAAGAGCTTTAAAACATTTGCGTCGGGTATTTAACGCGAAAAGCGCGAAAAAGACGCGAAAAACGCGAAAAAAGACAACGTAGTTGAACAGCTGAGAACCCCAAATTTGATTTTTATTTTTGCGTTTTTCGCGTCTTTTTCGCGTTACCTAGAATCACAAACTTAAGACCAATCTATTTGCAGCCAAGTCAGTTGATTACCATCAACCGAGGAGGGCTCAGAAAAGAGGAATCACATGAAAACACATCATTGCACTGTTAATTGAAAACGAAGCGGGCGCACTCTCCCGCGTGGTGGGCTTGTTCTCTGCCCGGGGCTACAACATTGAATCGCTCACCGTGGCCACCACGGAAGATGAATCGCTCTCGCGCATGACGATTGTCACCAGCGGCTCGGATGAAGTCATTGAGCAAATCACCAAGCATTTGAACCGCCTGATCGAAGTCGTTAAAGTCGTCGATCTCACCGAAGGCAGCTACATCGAGCGCGAACTGATGATGGTCAAAATTCGCGCGGTGGGCAAAGAGCGCGAAGAGATCAAGCGCACGGCAGACATCTTCCGTGGCCGCATCATCGACGTGACCGATAAGAGCTACACCGTGGAGCTAACCGGCGTTCACAGTAAACTCGATGCCTTCCTCGACTCTATTGACCGTAGCGCCATTTTAGAAACCGTCCGCACGGGTGCTTCTGGTATTGGGCGAGGTGAGAGAATCTTGCGTGTTTAAATACTCTAGGTAACGCGAAAAACGCAAAAGAGAATCATTGCCTTTTTTTTTGCGTTTTTTCGCGTACTTTTAGCGATTTTCGCGTTACATAGTTTTTGCTAATCTAACCAACAAACTGAAGGAAATGAAATGAAAGTTTTTTACGATAAAGATTGCGATTTGAGCCTGATCAAAGGCAAAACCGTCGCCATCATCGGCTACGGCAGCCAAGGCCATGCGCATGCGCAGAATTTGAATGACAGCGGCGTGAAGGTCGTGGTGGGTCTGCGCAAAGGCGGCGCGAGCTGGGATAAAGTGGCCAAGGCTGGCCTGCAAGTTGCGGAAGTGCTCGATGCAGTGAAATCAGCTGACATCGTGATGATTCTGCTGCCTGACGAGAACATCGCTGGCGTGTACCGCGAGATCGAGTCGAGCTTGAAGCAAGGCGCATCGCTCGTGTTCGCACACGGCTTCAATGTGCATTACAACCAAGTCGTGCCACGCGCTGATTTGGATGTGTGGATGGTTGCTCCTAAAGCGCCTGGCCACACGGTGCGCAACACCTACACGCAAGGCGGCGGCGTGCCCCACCTCATCGCTGTGCATCAAGACAAGAGCGGAAAAGCGCGCGAGATGGCTCTGAGCTATGCCATGGCCAATGGCGGCGGCAAAGCCGGCATCATTGAGACCAACTTCAAAGAAGAAACCGAGACCGATTTGTTTGGCGAGCAAGCTGTGCTCTGCGGTGGCGCTGTTGAGCTCATCAAGATGGGCTACGAGACGCTCACCGAAGCGGGCTACGCGCCTGAAATGGCATACTTTGAATGCCTGCATGAGCTGAAACTCATCGTTGATTTGATCTACGAAGGCGGCATTGCCAACATGAATTACTCCATCTCCAACAACGCGGAGTATGGCGAATACGTGACCGGCCCCGAGGTCGATCAACGAAGAATCTCGTAAAGCCATGCGCAATGCCTTGAAGCGCATCCAGAATGGCGAATACGCCAAGATGTTCATCCAAGAAGGCCGTTTGAACTATCCCTCCATGACCGCTCGCCGCCGCAACACCGCTGATCACCAGATCGAGAAGGTCGGCGCTCAGTTGCGCGCCATGATGCCTTGGATTGCGAAGAATAAGCTGGTGGATCAGACGCGTAACTGATTTTTAAAGCGATATTGGCACTTTGCCGGCATAAAACCTGCGCGGAGTGCTACTAAATCAGGAGTAAGCCGCTTGAGCGATCAAGCGGCTTTTTTATTGGAAATTCAACGCTGAGGCTCGGTGATGAATCCGATCTTCTTCAGCCCCGCCTGTTGCGCAGCAGCCATGGCTTGCGCCACGCGCTCATAGCGCACCGCCTTGTCGCCACGAATGTGCAGCTCGGGTTGAGGTGATTGAGCTGCGGCAGTTTTGAGTTGCTGCATGACGGCTTCATCTGAGGTGGGCGTTTCGTTCCAAAAGTATTGGCCACTGGCGTCCACGCTCAGGCGGATGGACTGCGGCTTGGCGTCGAGCACTTGATTGGAGGCGCGCGGCAGCTCGATGTTGACGGCGTGCTTCATCACGGGCACGGTGATGATAAAGATGATAAGGAGCACGAGCATGACATCCACCAGAGGTGTCATGTTGATTTCGTTCATCACCTCATCGGTGTCGTCGGTTGTTCCAAAAGCCATGATTTATACCTTTTTCAAAGGCGTGACATTTGAAGTGGTCGCAATCTTCACGCGCGCTCCCGTCACGTAATACGCATGCAGATCATGCGCGAAGCGGTTGAGCTTTTGCACTAGGCTTTTGTTGCCGCGCACGAGGGCGTTGTAGCCCAATACAGCGGGAATGGCCACCGCCAGACCGAGGGCGGTCATCACCAAGGCTTCGCCAATCGGCCCTGCCACTTTGTCAATGCTGGCTTGGCCGGCCATGCCAATCGAGAGGAGCGCATGGTAGATGCCCCACACCGTGCCAAACAAGCCGACGAAGGGTGCAGTCGAACCGACTGAGGCGAGGATGGCCAAACCCGATTGCAAACGGGCGGTGGCCTCGTCAATCGCGTTGCGCAGGCAGCGGGTGATCCAGTCAGAAATATCTAAGCTGTCGTGGAGTTTCGGCATGGCTTGCTGCTGGCGATGGTGGGCGGCGGCTTCGCGGCCTTCGATGGCGAGCTGGCGAAAGGGATTGTCTGCCTCTGCGCCTAGCTTGCTTAAACCTTCGGCCACATCGGCGCTGTGCCAAAACGACTCCACTGCTTTGGCCTGCGAGGCTGCGCGGCGAATCGCCAAAGCCTTGCTGATGATGACCATCCAACTGGCCAGCGACATCGCCAGCAAGAGTAGAGCAACAAATCGCGTCACCCAGTCGCCCTGCGACCACAGTTGTGAGAGACCGAAAGCTTGGTTCATACTTTTCCCTTTAAGTTTTAATCGAGTTTGAAATCAAACGGAACGCCAAAGCACATGGCTTCGGGGATGCCACCGCGCGTGCCGGGCTTGTAGCGCCAGCGCAGTGCGGTGGCCACTGCGGTGGAATCGAGTCGTTCAAAGCCGCTGCTTTTGCTGACCTCCGCTTTGTTCGGCAGACCCTTTTCATCCACACAGACGCGCAGCATCACGCGGCCTTGCTCGCCCAAACTGCGGCTAACGCGGGGGTAGGGCGGCGGCGGGTTGCTCAAATAATCTGCATCGCTGCGTGGCAGCTCAACATTGGGCGCTGGGGGGCTGGAGTTGGTGCAATGGCTGCTGGCGCGGGTGAAGCCGCAACAGGCGCTGCAATGGGCGGCAGTGGCGCAGGCGTAGCAAGCGTAGCAGGCGTGACAACAGGCGCATTGGGCGCAGGCGTGGGGTCTGTATTGGCCAACGGCTGTGGCGCAGGCGGTTGCGTGTCTTGCTTGACTCTAGGTTGAACAATCGTTGAGGGCGCTGGAGGCGGCGGCGGTGGTGCAATCTCTGGTTGGGGCGGCTCGATGATTTGGCTGATCATTTCTACCGGCACGACCAGTTCATACGCCCGCAGCAGCAAGCCGTTTTGCAGAGCCACCAAGCCGCCAACATGCAGCAAAGCCACAATGCCTGCGATGACGATGGGCTGACGGTAGAACGGGTTACTTTGCATCACAACTCAAGCTACACAATTTATGGATGCGCCCACATGCGCAGCAGGTTGTGATACGTGCCCGTCAATCGCACCGCTTCTTCTGATTCTGCGCCCGTGGTTTGCAGCTCGCGGGTGCGCAGGCGCATGATGCTCATGTCCAGCTCGTAGAGCATTTGGCGCTGCTCATTGCTTTTGACCATGCTTTCAATCCAAAGAAGCTGCTGATACGCTCGCCGCGCGTGACGGGATTGACGCGATGCACCGTGGTAGAGGGGTACAGCAGCAAGCTACCCGCAGGCAGCTTGTAAGCCAGCTCGCCGCCGGGGCTGCTGATCACCAGTTCGCCACCGTCATACGACGCTGGATCGCTCAGAAACAAGGTGCAGGATAAATCCGTGCGCAAAAAACCGTTGCCGCCCGGCACTTGGCGCAGCGCATTGTCAATATGCGCACCGAAGGTGTTGGTCTGGCCACTGTAGCGGTTGAAATTGGGCGGATAAACGCGCCGGGGCAGGGCGGCGGTCATGAATTCGGCATTGCGACTGATGGCAGAGACGATGATTTCGCGTGCCTGCGCCGTCACGCGGCCACCCTCGGGCGTTTGTTCGTTATTTTTCACTTGCGCTGATTGTTTGCCAGAAGTGGCCAAGCCGCTGATCCAGCCTTCGCCTTGCGGCGCGTGGGCAATCAGATCGAGAACTTTGCGGATGTCCTCAGGCGGCATGACGTGATGGATAGGCAGTTGCATGGCGGTGGCTTTGCACGAAGGTGAATCTTTAGAAACGAGCCGTCATGTTAACTTGAACCACGCGCCCTGCGCCGGGAATATAGTGGCCACGGTAGAGGGAATCAGCGTAGAGCTTATTGGCCACATTGTTGAGATTGGCTTTGATTGTGTAGGTGTCGTTGATGCGGTATTCAGCGAGCAAATCCACCGTGCTGTAGCCGGGGGCTTGGAAGATGCCGTTGGCAGGGTTGCCGAGATCGGCTGGGGCTTGCTTGCTGCGGAAGTTCACTCCTGCACCGATGCGCCACTGCGCGTTGAGTTGATAGGTATTCCAAATCGTGCCGCTGTGTTTGGGTGTCAGGCCCGGACGATCGCCCACGCGCGCGCCGCCTGCCGCTTGCAAGCAACGCGCGGGAGCAGGCGGGCATGCGGCGGCTTGGTCAATCTTGGCCACGGGTGTCCAAGCGTAGGAGCCATAAATTTCCCATTGCGGCGTGAGGCGGCCCGTGATGTCAAACTCAATGCCCGCGCTGTGGCGCTTGCCCGACAGCAGCAAACTGGTGGCGGCAGTGTCTGCATCGGTATTGCGCTCGTTGAATTTTTCGGCGTAGAACAAGGCGTAGCGCGTGGTGAAGCGTTTGTTGGCGCTGTCAATTTTTGCGCCGAATTCGATGTTGCGGCTTTGCTCGGGCGGCGTGTTGGCGTTGGTGGCGTTGTAGGAATAGGTGTCGCCTGAGGTGTTAAACGATGTGCCGTAGGAGAAGTGGTAGCTTGTGTATTCGCTGGGCTGCCATAAAACGCCGAAGCGTTTGGATAACTCCTCGATGCGCTGGCGATAGTTCACCGTGGTGGCAACAATTGGCGCAGCGTTGGTCAAGTTATTTTGAGAAAAATTGCCCTTCATGCTGTCGTAACGCAGACCCGTCACCAGCTTCCATGTGGGCGCGATTTGAATCACATCTTGCACATACAAGCCAGCGGCAATCGCATCAAACTCACTGGTTTTGCGCAGCACGCGGCTGGCCTCGTTGACGCTTGCGCCGTCATTCGGGTTGCCGGCGAGGGTGGGCGGTTTGGTGAGATCAATACCGCCTTGTGCGGCATTGCGAGATCCATAGACTTGCCTAGCTTCTTGCGCATAGTCCACGCCAGCGAGCAGCGTGTGCTTCATGCCCCAAGCATTGAATTGGGTGCTGAGATCCGATTGCAACTGACTCAGTTGCATGTCTTGAATTTTGAGGTTGGTGCCGCGATTGAAGGAGGTAGCGGAGCCAAATGCGCCAAGATTTTGTGCGGCCGCCGCTGTTGTAAAGCGCACTGAACTGGCGCGCTGGTCTCGGGTGTAGAGGGCGCGTCGAAGCTGGGTTTTGAGTTCGGTTTGGGTGCTGAAGCGGTGGATGTGGCCGAGCGTGAGAATCTCTGCCGTGCCGGCGTTGTAGTCGCTGGCCATGCCGTAATAGTTTTTGGGATCGAGGCCGGGCAGCAGGCGATTATCTGCTTGGGTTTGCCCCGCGTACCGAGCCCAAGGTAGACCATAGTTCATGCGTGGATTGCGGTTGTCGAGGAAATACACGCTGGCGATGAATTCATTTTTTTCGCCGATGCCGAGGCGATAGCTGGCGGCGAGGCCGCGTTTGTCAATGCCGTTGCCTTTGCCGTCGTTTTGCGCGGTGGTGTGCATCAGATTCAGGCGCAGCGCTTGATTCTCACCCGTGTGAAAGTTGAAATCACCTGTGGCGCGGCGGTATTGGTGGCTGCCCAGCGTGAGGCCGACTTCATGTTCGGTAATGGCGCGGGGCAGTTTGGTGACTTGATTGGCAGCGCCGCCGGTAGAGCCTCGGCCAAAGAGCATCGAGGCCGAGCCGCGCAGCAATTCCACGCGATCATGGTTGAACGTGTCGCGCTCGTAAAACGCAGGGTCGCGCATGCCGTCAAGGAAAATGTCTCCTGTGCCTGCCAGCGAAAAGCCGCGAAGGCGAATGTCTTCCTCGCCACCCTCAGCAGCCAAGAATGTGATACCGGCAGTGTTGTGCAACACGTCTTTGAGTGTGTCTAAGTTGCGGTCGTCGATGAGCTTTTCTGTGACCACGGTGATGGATTGCGGTATATCGCGCAGCTCCTGCTGGCCTTTGCCAATGCTGGTGCTGCGGGCGCGCACGGTGTCTTTGCCGCTGGGCTCGGCCGTGTCGCGCACGATGACGGGCTTGAGCGTGGACTCGCTGGGGGGTGCAGACGTTTGCGCATGCAGCGGCATGGTGAGCGAACCAGCCAGTAGCATAGCGCCCAACGGCAAAAGAGCCGAGGCGGGTTGTGCAGTGCTATTCACTCCTGAATGAGTAGCAAACTGTGTATATTTTATGCCGGCTAACTGCCGTTTTTTCTTAAGATTTGAGGTGGGTTGAGCAAGCAAAGAAGAAGCGTAGGCCATGGCAGGAGTTCAAGTCAATCAAGAGGGGGCTGCACTGCGCTTGCGCGCAGGCAGGGCGAGTTGGCTGACTCAACAGATCGCACGAATCGACAAGACGACAGGAGGCGACTTTAAGCTGGCTGGAGCATGACCGCAGAGTGAGCAGAAGGTGCTGGATGGCAAAACGCCACCTCACCTCTGGCTTGACATTGCGCATGCACTTGTCGTGCGCAATCCTCACAGCGCCCGCATTGCGTGGCGACCCCCAACTCCCATTGCAATTGCTCAAACGAAGTGCCCTGACGCGCCATCTGGGCGATGTCGCGATCAGAAACTCGGTGGCAGACGCAGATGATCATGAAGTAATTGTAAACTAAATGAGAATGATTCGTAATTGCGATGAAGGAATTTTTATTGCTGCAGGGACGGTGGTTACTGCACGGTGCGATGTGCACCCACGCTGAAGCTTTGCGCCCCGGGCAAAACGGCAGGCAACTGGCCTTCAAGTTGCATCAACTGATGCTGCTGCCACGAGCTGCCCACCTGCGCCAGCACTTTGCGAAATTCGGGGCTGAGGGCGTTTTGCGCTTGCAGGCAGCACAAGTTGGATTGAATTTTTCCGCTGATGAGGTTTTGGTGTGCGCGGCATGCGCCATGTGCGTAGGCGCTCATGAGCGCGAGTGTGCCGGCGAGCATGGCCTCTAGGCCGCTGATGGCATATTCGCTGACGGATTCTTGGGGCAGGGGAACAAGTGTGCATGGTGCGCCTCACTTCGTCAAAATCAACTTGCCCAATTTGGTGGCTTGCAGCTTATAGAGGCTGCCGTTGTGGACGATTTCTACGATTTTGTGACCCTTGAGCAAGCTCTCGCTGGGCAGCGGCGGCTCGGCTAAGGTGCTGCAGCGGTAGCTGCTGCTCATGGCAGTGTGATCCGCCGCAACAGAAAAGTCCGATGCGGCTTGAAGCGAGAGAGATGAGGTGTGCAACATGGTGAGCTGGCCTTGGATGGGTTTGCTGACGGACCAAAGGAATCAGATTGAAAGTGTGTAAATGATAATGATTCGCATTTAAATGTCAAGAGGAATTTGAGATAATTTCGGATTTTGGGAGCGTTTTAGGGCTTTAGCCGGCACAAAATATGCGCAAAGTGCTATTATTTTTATAGTATCTAATTCGCCAGTCAATGCATCAAAGCATCAAATGCGGCGAGCCATCGCTGTGCTGCGTCATCTGGCACTGTACGCCCCAGATACGCTCAATCAAATCTGGTGTGAGCGTGGCGGCTGCTGGGCCGTGCGCCAC
>JAAUOI010000121.1 GCA_012036375.1 Allobrachymonas sp.
GGAAATCCGCAAAAACCCCCAAGTCTGGCGCACGAAGTTGAAATCGTCACCAGACTTTTTGTGCAATTTGTTCAAGCAAATCATGGGTTTACGTCGATTTGGTGTGATAACGTTGGGACACTACTGACTTGCTGAGAAAATCTTATGCATAGAATTTTTCCCCTACCACTCAGAATCCTTTGATCATGGATTGCTGCGACTCCCTTCTCAAGCATATTCGTTCGATCTTCTCAGGCGTGCGATTAGCAGGAATGCAATGGTGATTTGAGTACGAGGAAAAAAGTATTGGCTAGGTGCTTTACCAGAGCTCGCACATCACAAAAAATTCTTTTGTGTCAAGAATCCCAGAGCTTCAGCGTTATCAGCTAAAAATCTCGCTGAATATCCGAAGCTTGTAGATGCGCTTGCATCAAAGTGATTCCAAATAACCAAAGCTATCGCGAATTAGCTTTAAGTTGAACTCACCAAGTCGCCAGCCAGACCGCGCTCCTGTGCGTTTTGCGGTAGGTAAAGGGGGAGGCGGCGTGATCACATCGCCGGAGGCGAGCAAAACTAGAGCGCCGCCGGAGGACACGAAGCAAAACGTGCAGGTGGCGTGGTCTGGCGATTTCCGCTGATCCTGCACAGCGCTGCGACCCTCTCCCTCAGGGGAGAGGGAGTTACTGCAAATTCAATAGCACTCGGCGCAATGAATACGCCGGCAAACAGCGTAAAAAGCTTAAAAAATCAAGCCCTAACGCAATCTGCGTAATAGCGCTTCACGCCATCTTTGCCCACTTCTTCAACGAGGCCGTGAATGTCGTTCTCAAAGCCGGGGCATTCTTTGGCGAACTCGCGGTTGAATTTGAGGTAATCCACGATGCGCTTGTTGAACACTTCGCCGGGGATGAGCAGCGGGATGCCGGGGGGATAAGGCGTGACGAGGCCGACGGTGATTCGGCCTTCTAGGTGGTCAATTTCGACGCGCTCGGTTTTGCGACGCGCGATATGGGCGTAGGCATCGCTTGGCGTCATCGCGGGCTCTAGGCTGGAGAGATACATATCGGTCGTGAGGCGAGCAATGTCGTATTTGGCGTAGAGGTTGTGCACGTGTTGGCATAAATCACGCAAGCCCATGCGCTCGTAATGCGGATGCTTTTGACAAAACTCGGGGAGAATTTTCCACATCGATTGGTTGCGGTCGTAATCGTCTTTGAATTGTTGTAAAGCTGCGAGCAAGGTGTTCCAGCGGCCTTTGGTGATGCCGATGGTGAACATGATGAAGAAGCTGTAGAGGCCCGTCTTCTCAATGATCACGCCATGCTCGGCGAGGAATTTGCTCACGATGCTGGCTGGGATGCCCGTTTTGGCGAATTTGCCATTCAATCCATGCCGGGCGTGACGATGGTGCTCTTGATCGGATCGAGCATGTTGAAGCCCTCGGCGAGATTGCCGAAGCCATGCCAATTGCGAGCGACGTTGTCGCCATTTTTCGTCGTGCGCGATTCGCCTTTGATGATCCAGTTATCAGCCTTGCCGATGCCATCTTCGGCCAGCTTCTCTGGCCCCCAAACCTTGAACCACCAGTCTTTGCCGTATTCGGCATCGACCTTGCGCATGGCGCGGCGGAAATCCAGCGCCTCGGCAATGCTCTCTTCCACCAAGGCTGTGCCGCCGGGTGGCTCCATCATCGCAGCGGCAACGTCGCATGACGCAATGATGCTGTATTGCGGGCTGGTGCTCGTGTGCATCAAATACGCTTCATTGAACAAAGCACGATCAAGCTTACGGTTTTGCGCATCTTGCACGAGCACATGGCTGGCCTGCGAAATGCCGGCCAGCAATTTGTGGGTGGATTGCGTGGCGTACACGACGGCCTCTTTCGGGCGCACTCGCTTTTTGCCCATCGCGTGATACGAGCCGTAGAAGGGATGGAAAGCGGCATGCGGCAGCCAAGCTTCATCGAAATGCAGATTTTCTACATAGCCGTCGAGCATGGTTTTGATCGTCTCGGTGTTGTACAAAACGCCGTCATACGTGCTCTGCGTGAGCGTCAACACGCGTGGCTTGATCTTCTTCGGATCAACGCCCTTGAGTAGCGGATTGGCCTTGATCTTGGCCATGATGCTGGCTGGCTCGAACTCTTCCTTCGGAATCGGCCCAATGATGCCAAAGTGATTGCGCGTCGGCTTCAAAAACACCGGAATCGCTCCGGTCATCACAATCGCATGCAGGATGGATTTGTGGCAATTGCGATCCACTACCACCACGTCACCGGGCGCAACCGTGTGATGCCAAACCATTTTGTTGGACGTGCTCGTTCCGTTGGTCACGAAGAAGCAATGGTCGGCATTGAAGATGCGAGCGGCATTCTTCTCAGATTCACCAATTGCACCATCATGATCGAGCAATTGGCCGAGTTCTTCCACGGCATTACACACGTCGGCGCGCAGCATGTTTTCGCCAAAGAATTGGTGGAACATTTGGCCAATCGGCGATTTCAAAAACGCCACGCCGCCGCTATGCCCTGGGCAATGCCATGAATACGAGCCGTCTTCGGCGTAATCGAGCAGGGCTTTGAAGAAGGGCGGTTGAATGCCTTCGAGATAGCTCTTGGCCTCGCGCGTGATGTGTTTAGCCACGAACTCGGGTGTGTCTTCAAACGCATGCAAAAAGCCATGCAGCTCGCGCAAAATGTCGTTAGGCAGATGGCGGCTGGTTTTGGTTTCGCCATAAATGTAGATCGGCACATCTTCATTCTTGCGGCGCACTTCTTGGATGAAGGTGCGCAGGTTCAAAACGGCAGGATCCAGATCGGGCCCGGGCGTGAATTCATCATCATCCAAGCTCAAGATAAACGCGCTGGCACGGCTTTGCTGCTGGGCAAATTGCGAGAGATCGCCATAGCTGGTCGCGCCCAATACCTCAAAATCCTCGCCCTCGATGGCAGTAGCCAAGGCGCGGATGCCCATGCCCGAGTTGTTTTCTGAGCGGAAGTCTTCGTCGATGATGACAACGGGAAAGCGAAATTTCATGGCGGTTGTGCCCAGAAAAAGTTTAAAACGCGAAGTGTAAGGATATTCTGTGTCACTCGCCTTGCAAATGCCTCGAATTGCCCCAAAATGTGGTGCATCACACACATTGGAGGCTCAGGAGATGGAAGCATCAACACTTTGGTGGATCGCAGCAGCGGTTTTGGTGATCGCTGAGATGCTGACGAGTACGGTTTATTTGCTCACCTTGGCGGCTGGTTTGGCTGCCGGGGCAATTGCTGCGCATATGGGGTTGGCACTCAATTTGCAGCTGGTGGTCGCGGCCTTAGTGGGCGCAGCAGCAACGCTGGCTTGGCATTTCAGCCATGCCAGCAAGAGCCGTGCGTCAAATGTGCATGCCGATGCGAATACCGATGTGCACCAAGACATTGGCGCACAAGTGCAGGTGGACGCTTGGAATACGGATGGCACTGCGCAGGTGCGCTATCGCGGCTCGCAATGGAGCGTGATAGCAGCAAAGGGCGTTGGCGAAATGCAACCCGGCCTGCATCGCGTCAAAGAGGTTTCGGGAAGCCGCTTGATTGTTGAGCGCATTTGAAGTGCTTAAATTTTTAGGAGAACAACATGGGAATTGAAATTGCAGTGATTGGCCTGGTGGCAGTAGTGGTGTTTATCGCCAAAACATTTCGCATCGTGCCGCAGCAAAATGCATGGGTGGTGGAGCGCTTGGGCAAGTATTACGAGACGCTCGGCCCCGGTCTTCATTTCATCATGCCATTCCTCAAGCGCGTGGCCTACAAACACAGCTTGAAAGAAATTCCGCTGGATGTACCCAGCCAAGTGTGTATCACGCGAGATAACACGCAGCTCCAAGTCGATGGCGTGTTGTATTTCCAAGTAACCGATGCGAAGCTTGCCAGCTATGGTTCATCAAACTATATTTCTGCGATTACCCAGCTCGCGCAAACCACGCTGCGCAGCGTGATCGGTAAATTAGAGCTCGATAAAACATTTGAAGAGCGCGACATCATTAATGCGCAGATCGTGGCTTCAATTGATGAAGCAGCGCTGAACTGGGGTGTGAAAGTGCTCCGTTACGAAATCAAAGACCTCACACCGCCCAAAGAAATTTTGCATGCCATGCAATCGCAAATCACGGCCGAGCGCGAGAAGCGTGCCTTGATTGCAGCCTCTGAAGGCAAACGCCAAGAACAAATCAACCTCGCCAGCGGCTACCGCGATTCACTCATTGCTAAATCAGAGGGCGAAAAGCAAGCTGCGATCAATCAAGCTGAAGGCCAAGCCAGCGCAATCACCACCGTGGCAGAAGCCACTGCCAAAGGTATCGCTTACGTGGCGCAAGCGATTGAAAACCGGGCGGTTCGCAAGCTGTGCAGCTAAAAGTGGCGGAGAAAGCAGTGGAGGCTTACAGCAAAGTCGCCGCCGATGCAACCACCACGCTGGTGGTGCCCGGCGATATGAGTCAAGTCTCCACCTTGATTGCCTCGGCCATGAAAATGACGCAAGCCACCCAAGCAAAATAGTCATCGCACCATGAGTTTCGCCGCCAAAAACGTCAACGTCTTAGGCACACCGCTTGTGCCTTGCTCCTACGACCCGCTCACCGGCTATTACCGCGATGGCTGCTGCAATACCGATGCGCATGACCAAGGCTCGCATGTGGTCTGCGCCCGCATGACGCAAGAGTTTTTGGTGTTTTCTTTGCAGCGCGGCAACGATTTGATGACCCCTCGTCCTGAGTTTCGCTTTGCGGGCTTGAAAGCGGGCGACCGTTGGTGCTTATGCGCTTCGCGCTGGAAAGAAGCCTTGGAAGCCGGCGTAGCGCCGCCTGTAGTTTTGGAATGCACGCATGCCAAGGCTTTGAATTTTGTGACACTGGAGCAGTTGCGCCAGCATGAATACAAAAGCCCGCAGCAGGCGGTTTGAACGTATTTTTTTAAGCGATTTTGGCCTCTAGCCGGCATGGAATGTGCGCAAAGTGCTATTGAATCAGTAGCAAAATTAGCTGTCTATAGAACGCGATGATTGGAACGCGATGATTGCGCGGAGCGGGGCACAACAGGTACGCCTGCGGTGGCGCGCTGTGGCAACCTTTTCCAATTGGGGCTGATCATGCGCATACCGCGCACCCGCTTGATGGCCACCACACAGTAGGCTGCGCCGAAAATCGGCCAATACCTTGTGCCTAGGCGATTCATCCATTCGGTACGAGAGAGCCAAGCTTGCGAGCGCACGGCTGGATGCCACAGCCCAAAGTTGCTCGATTCCACTTCAAAGCCCAAAAGCCGTAACCAATCGCGCAGCCGCCAGTAGCCCAAAAATTCGCCGGCCTCAGGTAAATACAGTGAGCCAAAGCCCATGCGGCGCGTCAAGTGCGCTCGCTTTTGATTCCAGCCCCACAGGCTGCTCGGATTGAAGCCTGTGATGACCACACGGCCTTCGGGTACGAGCACGCGCTCAGTCTCGCGCAGGCAGGCATGCGGATCGGCGCTGGTCTCTAGCGCGTGTGGCAGTGCCACCAAATCCAAGCTGGCCTCAGGAAAAGGCAGCGCTTCAAAATCACATTGCAACTGCGTCTGAACCGCTGCGGGTTGATCCAGAAATGCGCGATCAGCGCACCATTGATGTGGCATGCGATTGGCCTGCAAGGCTGGAATTTGCGGCAAACCGAGTTGCAGCGCATGGTAGCCAAACACATCCGCCACCGCCGCATCGAGCTGGCTTTGCTCCCAACGAACGAGCGCTTGACCGGGCGCGGTGGCCAGCCAAGAAGCCAAGTTGGGGGGCAAATTTATAATGGGTTCATTCATGGATCTGATCGCGCTGCCAGCTTTTGACGACAACTATATTTGGATGATGCACCAAGGCGGCCAAGCCGTGGTGGTCGATCCAGGTGATGCTGCCGTGGTTGCACAAGCCTTGCAGCGGCACGGTCTTTCCTTGCAAAGCATTCTACTGACGCATCATCATGCAGACCATACGGGTGGTGTGGCGCAATTGCGCCAAGTCACGGGCTGCCAAGTTTATGGCCCAGCGTTTGAACAATTGCCCGAACCCGTCAAGCGCCTCTCGGGTGGTGCTGCGGTGCAGGCGCTGGGTTTGAGTTTTACGGTAATGGATGTGCCTGGCCACACGGCGGGGCATATTGCTTATTACTGCGAGGAGTTTGACGGCTCGCCGCTCTTGTTTTGCGGCGACACCTTGTTTTCTGGCGGCTGTGGGCGTTTGTTTGAGGGCACGCCTGCGCAAATGCTTGCCTCACTCGATAGCTTGGCCGCCTTGCCCGGTCACACGCGCGTGTGCTGCACGCATGAATACACGCTCAGTAATTTGCGTTTTGCCAAAGCGGTGGAGCCATCCAATCAAGCGCTATTGAATTATGAGCAGCGTTGTATAGCGCTGCGCGAGCAAACCCTGCCCACCTTGCCTTCCAGCATCGCGCTGGAGCTGCAAATCAATCCTTTTTTGCGTAGCCGTGAACCCAGCGTCGTCCAAGCGGCTCTGTTGCAAAATCCTCAACTTACAAGCGAAGTGGCTGTTTTTGCCGCTTTGCGTGAATGGAAAAACAATTTTCGATGAAATCAACTCTGTGTCGCATCACTTTGGCCAGCTTGGCTATCAGCATCCTCGCTGGCTGCGCCAGCACTCAAGTGCCAACTTCCTCTGCCCCTTCGCCTGTTCCGTCGCCAGTATCTGCCGTATCAGTTGCTACGGCAACGCCATCCACACCGCCTGCCACGAGCGCCAGCGCTGTAGCTCCAAAAGCAAGCAGCCCCGCCGTGGTCTCGCCCAGTGTGCCGATCCAAGGCTCCAGCATCGAATCACGCCAAGTCACTCCGCTGGAATTGCCGGCAGATATTTGGGAACGCATCCGCCAAGGCTTTGCCATGCCCGATCTGAATAACGAGATCGTGCGTTCGCAAGAGCAGTGGTATAGCACACGCCCGGACTACATCACCCGCATGACTGAGCGCTCCAGCAAATACATGTTTCACATCGTAGAGGAACTTGAGCGGCGCGGCATGCCCATGGAGTTGGCGCTGTTGCCCTTCATTGAATCGGCCTTTAATCCTCAGGCCGTCTCTAGCGCGAAAGCGGCGGGCATGTGGCAATTCATGCCCAGTACAGGAAAATATTTTGAACTCAAGCAAAACGCATTTCGCGATGATCGCCGCGATGTGCTGCAGTCCACCCGTGCGGCTTTGGATTATTTGCAAAAGCTGCACCGCATGTTTGGCGATTGGCATTTGGCATTGGCAGCATACAACTGGGGTGAAGGATCGGTGCAACGCGCCATCGCCCGCAACCAACGCGCAGGTCTGGGCACCAGCTACACCGATCTGAATATGCCCAACGAAACGCGCAACTACGTTCCAAAGCTGCAAGCCGTGAAAAACATCGTGGCCAATCCGCAGCAATTTTCCGCGCGTTTGCCCGATATTGCCAATCACCCGTATTTTCAAAGCGTGAATATCACCCGAGATATTGATGTGCAACTCGCAGCGCGTTTGGCCGACGTGCGGGTGGAAGACTTCAAATCGCTCAACCCGTCGGTCAACAAGCCTCTGATCATGGCGGCCGGTACACCGCAGATTTTGCTGCCCTGGGACAACGCAGAAATTTTTAGCCGCAACCTAAAATCCCACAACGGTCAACTCGCCTCGTGGACGGTTTGGAGCGCCCCTTCCACGCTCAAACCCGCTGACGCAGCCAAGCGCGTGGGCATGAGCGAAGCAGATTTCAAAAGCGTGAACAACATCCCCGCTGGCATGGTCATCAAACCGGGTTCGACGCTGCTGATTCCGCGCGGCGCCAAGGTGGAAAACGATGTGTCTGAGCAGGTGGCCGATAACGGCCAAATCACCCTCGCGCCTGATATCGTGCTGCGCAAAACGGCGGTGAAAGCCCGCAAAGGCGATACGGTGGCGAGTGTGTCGCGGCGCTACAAAATTTCTGCCGCGCAAGTGGCGCAGTGGAATGGCACGAGCGCTGGCGCGGCGTTCAAGGCGGGGCAAAGTGTGGTGGTGTATTTGCCAGTGCGCACGGTGGCCAAAGCCAAGGGCGGCGCACGCGCCGTGGCCAAAGCGCCAGTGCGCGGGAAAACTGTGGCTCGCTCGGCTGGCAAGCCGGTGAGAGTGGCGAAACGCTGAATTTTTAAGCGTTTTGGGCTGTTTGCCTCCATGGATACTGCGTGGAGTGCTATTGTATTTGTAGTGTGTTTTTGGCGTTTTGAAGATTTCTGTTTGGGTGATAGC
>JAAUOI010000122.1 GCA_012036375.1 Allobrachymonas sp.
AGAGGTAGTGGAAAGCATCCAAGGCTTCTTTATCGGTGATGCCCACATATTCTGCGCGTTGCAATATCAGCCAACGCCATGCATGCTCAGGACCACGCCGGGGTAATCGAGGCCAGCGCTGATTGAATGCGTCTCGATGATTTGACCATTGTCGTCTTGCAGCACATAGGTGCGGTTGCCATGCAATACGCCGGGTTGGCCGCGCTGGATGGAGGCGCTGTGTTTGCCAGAATCCAAGCCTTCTCCGGCGGCTTCTACACCGATTAAGCGTGTATTTTCAAACGGAATGTAGGGATGAAAAATCCCCATCGCATTGCTGCCGCCGCCTACGCAGGCAATCACCGCATCGGGCTGCTTCTCCGCTGCACCTAAATGCTTAGGCATTTGCTCAATGCATTCCTTGCCAATAATGCTTTGAAAATCGCGCACCATCATCGGATAAGGATGCGGCCCAGCCACGGTGCCGATAATGTAGAAAGTGTTGTCCACATTCGCCACCCAATCGCGCATGGCTTCATTCAGCGCATCTTTGAGCGTTTTGCTGCCTGACTCGACGGGGACGACGGTTGCGCCTAAGAGCTTCATGCGATAGACGTTGGGCGATTGGCGCTTCACATCGACGCTGCCCATGTAGACCACGCATTCGAGGCCATAACGGGCGCAAATCGTCGCAGTGGCCACGCCATGCTGGCCAGCGCCAGTCTCGGCGATCACGCGCGGTTTGCCCATGCGCTTGGCGAGCAACGCTTGGCCGATGGTGTTGTTGATTTTGTGAGCGCCGGTGTGATTCAAATCTTCGCGCTTCAAATAGATTTGCGCGCCGCCCATCTCACGGCTCATGCGAGCGGCATGGTAAATCGGCGAAGGCCGGCCAACGAAATGCGCCAGCTCATAGTTGAATTCACGGATGAATTCAGGATCGTTTTGGTAATGCGCATAAGCCTCTTTCAGCTCTTCAATCGCAAAAGACAAGGTTTCGGAGACGAAATTGCCGCCGTATTTGCCGAAGTGACCGGCGGCATCCGGATATGCATAAGGTTTCACAGCTTTAACTCTTGGAGAGGAGTTCATCGGCTCGGCGCACAGCCGCGATGAACTGATTGATCTTTTCCGGGCTCTTGAGTCCTTTTTGCGTCCCACCTTGGGGAGCGTCCAGCTCAACGCCCGAGCTCACATCCACGGCCCAAGGCCGCACGCGATCAATCGCCTCGCCGACGTTTGCTGGTGAGAGTCCACCAGACAAAACGATCCGAGAGCTTGCGTTTATTGTGGGATGTGACCACGGAAGGGCTGTCCAATCAAAAGTCTTGCCACCACCGCCATAACCCTCCACATGGGCATCCACCAAAATGGCTTGGGCTGCGTGGTAATCTTCACTGAATTTTACCAAGTCAAAGCCCGCTTCGCCGCCCAGCGGAATTCGGGCGGCTCGCATGAAGGGCATGCCAGCTGCTGCGCAATGCGCAGGGCTCTCATCGCCATGAAATTGCAGTAAATAAGAGCCAAATTGGCCACTCGCCGGCATAGAATCTGCGCGGAGTGCTATTAAATTAGGAGTGTCTTGATTGACCAGTAGCAGCACTGGCGTGACGAATACCGGCAAGCGCTGCGCCAATTCCACTGCCCTAGCCAAGCTCACCGCCCGTGGGCTTTTCTCATACAGCACAAAACCAATCGCATCCGCGCCCGCCTGCACCGCCGCGTCTACATCTGCCTCGCGCGTGAGGCCGCAGATTTTGATGCGCGTGCGGTGAGGGTTTTTCAAAGGGGTATCAGCCATGCGATTTCTCAAACTCAGCCAGATAGCTCACCAAGGCTTGCACGCCAGCCAATGGCATTGCGTTATAAATGCTCGCTCGCAATCCGCCCACGCTACGATGGCCTTTGAGTTGGAGCAAACCGCGCTCATCTGCGCCTTTTAAAAAAGGGTGCGTAGTGCTTTTCATCGGGCAAGAAGAAAGGCACATTCATGCGTGAGCGGAATTCTTTTTGCACTTTTGGTTGTGTAGAAACTCGACGCATCCAGCGCATCGTAGAGCAGGGCGGCTTTGGCAGCGTTATGCGCCTCCATCGCAGTCAAGCCACCGCGCTTTTTTCAGCCATTCAAACACCAAGCCCGCAATGTAAATCGCATAAGTCGGCGGGGTGTTGTACATCGAATCCGCTTTGCCTTGCACCGCGTAATTGAACACATCCGGCGTGGTCGGCAAAGCGCCGCCCAACAAGTCTTCTCGCACGATCACAATGGTCAAACCCGCCGGACCAATATTTTCTGCGCCCCGCCGAAGATCAGGCCATATTTCGACACATCCATCGGCCGCGACAGAATCATTGACGACACATCGCTCACCAACAGGCGGTCGCCCACATCTGGCGCGCCCGCAAACTCCACGCCATCAATCGTTTCGTTCTGGCAAATGTGTACGTAAGCCGCTTGCTCGCTGAGTTGCCAAGTTTCAGGCGAAGGAATGTGCGTGAAGCCCGCCGTTTTGGAAGACGCCGCAATATTCACCTTCGCAAACTTCGCCGCTTCCTGCGCCGATTTCTCGCTCCAAGTGCCTGTAACCACAACGTCAATCTCGCATTTCCCGCGCAGCATATTCATTGGTACAATCGCGTTTTCTCCCAAGCCGCCGCCTTGCAGAAAAATCACGCGGTAATTCGCCGGAATCGCTAGCAGTTCGCGCAAATCGGCCACCGCCCGCTCATAAATCCCAATAAATTCCGGCCCCCGATGGCTCATCTCCATCACGCTCATGCCACTGCCTTGCCAATCAAGCATTTCTTCTGAAGCTTGCTGCAACACTTCTTGCGGCAACATCGCAGGGCCGGCGCTGAAATTATGAACACGGGGCATCGAAATTTCCTTGTGAATGAGAGTATGAGGACGAGTGATTGATTATCTGCGCATCTGCTTTTGCCAAGGCGATGATTTGCCAATTCAAGCTTCGGCGCCCAACGAGGTGGTCAAAAAAATTAGCGGTCAAAAAAGGCTGCTTGGTATAATCCATGTAACAGCAAATCAAGTGCGACAGCAGCACCTCCGTAGGCAACAGGGATTTCTCCCACTGACTCTAGCGTCAAATGCCTCACACGCAAGGACTGCACACCAAATGTTCGCCCACACCACTTGGCTTGCTCCATCTCGCTCTACCGTGCGCCATGTTGCTTTTGGTTTCACAGCCAAAGCATGGTGCTCTTTTGATTTTTCATCCTAGGTGTTCGCATGCCAACTAAAACTCCCGCCAAAGCGCCCGCTCAAGCCGTGACCAAAGCCGCAGTCAAAGAAGACCCCAAAAAAGCAGCTGCCCAAGCTGCCAAAGCGCCTGCTAAAGCAGCCGCCAAGCCTGAGCCTGCCAAAAAATGGGAGCCAAGCGCGGCCCCAAACCAAAAGGCAGTATCAACACTGAAGAGCCCTCTTTGGAAGATCTTGAGGATTTGCATGACGCAGAGCCAGCGCCGGCCGTACAAGTCGGCGAAGATGGCGAGAAGATCAAGCCACTTCGCATGAAGCTGTCCAAGGCCAAAGAACGCGCCTTGATGAAAGAGTTTGGTTTGGATGAAACCGTGCTCTCCGAAGAAGATTTGGCCAAGCGCCGCGTGCGCCTCAAGGCCCTGATCAAACTCGGCAAAACGCGTGGTTATTTAACCCATGCCGAGATCAACGATCATTGCCCGACAAGCTGGTTGATGCTGAAACCCTGGAAGTCGTGTATTCGCTGCTCAACGACATGGGCATTGCCGTCTATGAGCAAACACCCGATGCTGAAACTCTTCTGCTCAACAACAACGCACCCACTGCCGCCAGCGAAGAAGAAGCGGAAGAAGAGGCCGAGGCTGCGTTGTCCACCGTGGACTCTGAATTTGGCCGAACGACTGACCCCGTGCGCATGTACATGCGCGAGATGGGCACGGTGGAGCTGCTCACGCGCGAAGGCGAGATTGAGATTGCCAAGCGCATCGAAGGCGGCCTCAATGCGATGATGGAATCCATCTCGCACAGCCCGGCCACGATCCAAGAAATCTTCAACATGATGACGGAAGTGCAAGACAAAAAAGTCTTGATTTCTGCCGTTGTGGATGGTTTCTCCAATCCCAATGCAGCTGATGACTTTGTGGCTGAAGAAGATTTCGACGAATATGACGACAGCGAAGGCGATGAAGAAGCCAAGGCCAACAAAGCCATGACCAAGCGCCTCGAAGAGCTGAAAGCCGAAGCCTTCACCCGCTTTGAAGTCATTCGCGGCCATTTTGAAAAGCTCCACAAAGCCTACGACAAAGAAGGCTACGGCACACCTGCTTATGTCAAAGCGCAAAAAGCCGTCACTGACGAGCTGATGCTCATTCGCTTTACCGCCAAAACCATTGAACGCCTATGCGAGATGGTGCGCGGCCAAGTGGCGGATGTGCGCAAAATTGAGCGCGAGTTGCGCAAGATCATCGTGGAAAAATGCGGCTTCCCACAGGATCAATTCGTGGCGCTCTTCTCAGGTCGCGACAAAATGGGCAACAAGGTCAAGAGCCACTTGCTCGATTTGAAGTGGATTGAAGCGCAATCCAAAGCTGGCAAGCCTTGGAGCACCACCATGGGACGCTACATTCCGCCCGTGCAAGAGTTCCAGCAAAAGCTCGTTGACTTGCAATCGCGCGTGGTCGTACCGCTCGAAGATTTGAAAGACATCAACAAGCGCATGAATGATGGCGAGCGTAGCTCACGCCATGCGAAAAAAGAAATGATCGAGGCCAACCTGCGCCTGGTGATTTCGATTGCCAAAAAATACACCAATCGCGGCTTGCAGTTTCTTGACTTGATTCAAGAGGGCAATATCGGCCTGATGAAAGCGGTGGATAAATTTGAATACCGCCGGGGCTACAAATTCTCTACCTATGCAACATGGTGGATTCGCCAAGCCATCACGCGAAGCATCGCCGATCAGGCGCGCACGATCCGTATCCCTGTTCACATGATCGAAACCATCAACAAGATGAACCGCATCAGCCGCCAGCATTTGCAGGAATTCGGCTTCGAGCCCGATGCTGCGCTCTTGGCTGAGAAGATGGAAATTGCGGAAGACAAAATCCGCAAGATCATGAAAATCGCCAAGGAGCCGATCAGCATGGAAACGCCAATTGGCGACGATGACGACAGTCACTTGGGCGATTTCATCGAAGACAGCGCCAACACCGCCCCAATTGAGGCGGCCATGCAAGCGGGCCTGCGCGATGTGGTCAAAGACATTTTGGACGGGCTCACGCCGCGCGAAGCCAAAGTGCTGCGCATGCGTTTTGGTATCGAGATGTCCACCGACCACACGCTGGAAGAGGTGGGCAAACAATTTGACGTGACGCGCGAGCGCATCCGCCAAATTGAAGCCAAAGCTTTGCGCAAACTCAAGCATCCATCGCGATCAGACAAGCTGCGCAGCTTTGTGGATAACCAGTAATTGCCTACTTTGCAGTGACTTTTAAACTCTTTTTTTTAAGTCTTTTTGGCATTTACCCGGCGTAGGATCTGCGTCAAGTGCTATTGAATTTATAGTAATCGAGGGCGGTGAAACCTATGGATTCCATCAGCAGCTACGACCTTGTTCCCTACGAGAGCTATCCGTTCGCGCATCTGCACCCAGCCCGGCTGGCGGCCACAGCGCAGTTGCGCGGCATGCCGCCTCCGCCCGTGCATACGGCGCGGGTGCTTGATTTGGGCTGTGGTTCTGGCGGCCACGTGATCGCGCTGGCGGGCTTTTATCCGCAGATGAAACTGGTGGGTGTAGATTTGGCGGCGGGTCAAATTGAGCAGGGCAATGCGCGGATTCGCGAGCTGGGTTTGCGCAATGTCAGCTTGCATGCGGGCAATTTAGCTGTTGGTCTGCCCGAGGGTGCTTTAATGTCTTCGCAAGGCTTTCATCACCAGTTTGACTATATTCTTTGCCAAGGCGTGTATTACGTGGTGCCCGAGGCGGTGCGCAGCGGGATTTGGAAGCTGCTGCAAATGCATCTTGCGCCTAGCGGCATCGCGCATATCAGCTTCAACACCTATCCCGGCTGGAAGCTACGTGAAGTGGCGCAGGATTTTGCGCAGTTTCATGCTGCGCCAGAAAGCCCGGGCGCGGCGCAAGAGCAACGCGTGCGAGAAGGCTTGGCGCAAATCGCAGCTCTGAGCCCGTTGCACGCCCAGGGCCTGACTGCAGGTTATGGCCTGAGCTTGAGAGCCGAAGCTCAGCTTGCCTCCCAATCATTGCCCGGCCTGTTATTTCACGAATTCCTTTCGGGCGACAATCAGCCTTTGTATTTTCAGCAGATGAACCAAGCGGCTCAGGCGGCAGGCTTTTTCTACCTTTGCGAGGCAGGTTTGCCCGATGCATGGCCGGCTCGCGTGGGTGTCGCAGGCCAGCCTTTGTATGCCCTGGCAGCAGGCAATGCACTCAAATTCGAGCAATACTTGGACTTCGCCATGGCTCGCACCTACCGCAACAGTTTGTGGGTCAGGCCAGAAGTGGCCAATCGTGTGCAAAACGCCCTGAACACTTGGCCCGATCAAGCGCTGCACGGCTTGCAATTGCCAGCAGATCTTTCGCTCGGCCAATCCGGCACAGACGCTCAAGCAGCCTTTCTAACGGCGCAAGGGACATCGTTTCAAGTCCCGGTAGCCCAGGCTGGCATATTACATGCGCTTGTGAAAAAGCCAAGCCAGACTTTGTGGATGTCGGCCACGAGCCTACTCGATGCGTTCCCAGATTGTGCTGCCTTGCTGCACGAATGTGTTTTGCGCGGTTTGGTGGGCGCTTGGCATGAGCCCCCCAGTCTCTCCATGCTCAAGCCCTTGGAAGCGCCCGCATGGCTGCGCTTAGAGGCGCTTCGCCAGGCCAGCCGCTATTTGCCCACGATTTGGCATCAAGCCGTGGGTCTGTCTGTGCAGGACAGGCAGTTGCTAGCCGCCTGTGATGGTCAAATCAGTGCACAAAGTCTGATGCAGCGCGACGCGAGTTGGCAAAGCAAGCTTGTCTTGTTTGAGCGTCAAGGCTGGATTCGGCCTGCCCAGTGATCCCATACGTATGGGATTTCGCGCCTTGGCTTGGCTGCAGGGCTACTCAGCCAGCGCTCTTGCCACTATGCTCGTGGCACGATGAATACTTCTTCCCATCCCATTTACCAAGTCCTCGTTGTTGAAGACGATCCCATGACCGCGCGTACTTTGTGCGCTGTATTCAGGCGCATGCGCATTTGCGCTTGGCTGGCGAGGCGGCCAGCGTGGCGCAGGGCAGGGCATTGATGCAGCAATTGCCTAACCAAGGCCAGCAGCTTGATGCCTTGCTCACCGATCTGGGTTTGCCCGATGGCAGCGGTTTGGAGTTGATCGCTTATGCCGCACAACACTTGAGATGCTGCGACAGCTTGGTCATCAGCATGTTTGGCGATGAGGACAACGTCTTGGCCAGCATCGAAGCTGGCGCAACAGGCTATCTGCATAAAGACAGCGATCCAGCCAACATCGCGCAATGCATCTTGCAGCTCAAAGCAGGGCAATCACCCATGTCGCCCATGATCGCACGGCGCTTGCTGGGCAAATACCGCAGCATGAGCGCTGCGCCCCTTGTGGCAGCGCAAACCGCGCCTTCTCCTCCTGATGTAACCCCGAATTTTAAGCAAAATCAGCCTCTAGCCGGCATAAAGTGTGCGCCGAGTGCTATCAATTCAGGAGTTCTTGGGGCGGCAGAAAATAGCCCCAACAGTGGTACTCACCCCAGCCAAGAAACGGTGCTCGCGTTGCCAGACGGCGTGCGGGCGCTTTCGCGGCGAGAAACCGAGGTGCTGGAGCATATCGCCCGAGGTTTTTCTTATGCAGAGGTGGCCGACATCAGTTATGTGAGCGTCCACACCGTGCAAACCCATATCAAAAACATCTACGCCAAGCTCAGTGTCCACAACCGCTCCGAAGCTGTGTTTGAAGCGCAACGCTTAGGGTTGCTGCGCAAGAGCTAGCTGTGCCCCAACACGGTGGGATGTACTGCCGACTCTTCGTTGATAAAGCAACTTCTTTTCTGTAAATTTGATTTTTGCATTTAGCTGGTGTTGTGCAAACGCAATATGTTCAAGGTTTCATGTTCAGATAGATTTTGCTGGTCATCCACTCCTCATCTTGCT
>JAAUOI010000123.1 GCA_012036375.1 Allobrachymonas sp.
CTGTCTTAAACTGCTTGTTCTTGGCGCTCTTTTGGTTTGAGGCACGCTGGCAGCAGCTTGAGCTGCCAGCGTGCCTCAAACCACTAGTTTTAAATTAAAACTGTGGTTTACCGGCGTAATACATGCGTTAAACGCTATGAAATCAATAGCGATTTACTCGCCAAACTGGCTTGTCGACTGCTAAGCCTTTGGAGCGTGGCTCGTTTTCTAATAAGTAAGAAATCATTGAATAACGTATTGAAATGACCGCAATCGCGGTGAGCATTGATGCACTCAAACTTGCCGGCGCAGCATCTCGTTACTCGCACCTAGATGCCTACGATAACGCATCTGCCCCATGAATCGCACTGGCGTATTCAGAGCTGTATTCGCTGTCAAGCAAAATCATGAGTGGCGCAACGCTGGAAGCCCAAATGGGGCGGTTCTCCAGTGGCAGTTTGCTGTAAGCATTGCGCACGAGTTGCAGCATTTCAGGCCTCGAAGTTTTGCCTCGCAGCATGGCCCAATCTGGAAAGATGCGGCCAGCGGTGCTTTGGCGGTCTTCGAGCAATTGCACGATGCAATGATGCCTCGTGTCGACCAAGATGCGCTGCCACAGTGCTTGCACAAGCTTTTCAGGGCCTTCTAAGTATTGAATATTGAGCCTGCCATCGGCCAGCAGCACGCCGGTGATATGGTCGCGATTGTTGTTGGCAATTGATACGGTGAAAATGTCAGCCAACTGCCCTTGTGTGAGTGTGTTGATGCTAACGCTTGAGTACATCAGGCGAAACAAAGGCTCGCCTGATTCTTTTCTAGGCGGAAGGGTGATGCTGGGCGCGATGGATTTTCTAGTCATGGTTTATTCCATCTGCTTCAAGGCGCCTGTGAAATACATCGATGCCAAATCGGCGCAGAGGCATAGCTGCTCATCGCCATGCATGCTGTGGTAGAGCGCACTGAAGTAAGCTGCGCCCCCGCTGAAGCGATGCATCAAAGCCAGATGCCGCATATGGAGCAAAGCCGGATCAATCAATGGCAAACGCCGTAGCTGTAGAACTGAGCTGCCGAAATTGCTGGGTAAATCGCTCACAGCATCCGCGACGCGCTGACCATAGAACCACAGCAAATGATAGATGGGGATGGTGACGAAGCCTTCTCCTTTCAAGCCGCTGTGGTAGCGCGCCGCGCTGTGTTTTTCTTGCCAGCTCAGGCTCTCTAGCGGCACAGCGTGTACGTTGATTTTGAGGGTGGCTGTGCGCTCATCAGCATCGATCAGCGCAAGCAACTCATGGTTGCAGGTGATGTGCACAGGTTTTTACCCAGCGATGCGCGGTTGACCCAAATGAGCGCGCCCACTGAGGCATGCAGCCAACCCCAACTCGATAAAGCATGGGGCAATTGCGTTAAGTTATTTCTCTGTAGTGCAGCAGCACGGTATTGAGTCTTGGCAGCATCCCAGCTAGCTGTGCCGTCACGCGCAGAGCGAGTCATGCTGCTGACGTACTTTAAGGGGTAAGCAATTTTTGAGCTGATGGACGAGGGCGACAAGCCCGACGACAGTGGCGCGTCATTATCGAAGGACAAGACTGGCTGCCCACGGGCAGCGATTTTGCGAAGTATTTTCTCAAGCACGACGACCACCTACTTGCGCTGGTGTTTGTTGCTCTGCTGCGCCCATACTCAGTCTTCCGTAGGCTTGGCTATAGTTCGTGTCGAGCAAGATGCAAAGTGTTGCAATCGCGGGAGCCCAAGGGCTTTGTGTTTCTTGCGCAGAATCTCGCGCTTCATGGACGATTTCAAGCATGTCTTCGCGGCTAGAGATACTCATCGACCAATTCGGAAACATGCGCGTTGTCCAAGAATCGTTATGCATCAGCTCGACAATGCAATGATGCCGGGGATCATCCAGAATGCGCGCCCACAAATCTCGCACGGCCTGCTTAGGCCCCTCGAGCCATTGAATGAATAAGCCTTGGTCTGCCATCAGGGTGCCAGTGATGCCATGTGCACTATTGTGTGCATTGGCTTTCGTCAAAATGTCTTTGAGCAAGGCAGGCGTGATAGTCGAACACGCAACGCTGCAATAAGCCATTTGATAAAGATGCTCTTCAAACTCTTCTTGCATTTTATTAACGCCAAAGTAAACAAACTCAATGATATTGTTCACAGTTTTGTTGTTTATAGGGTAAGAAAACTTACTTTTTCGCGTAATAAATCACACGAAACTCCTAGCTCGCCACTAACGAACTAAAAAAGAGTGCGAGCTTGGCCAGCCCAGGAGCAGCTAGGCAAGATACCAACGAATGCGCTGCTCGCGCGTGTTGAAAGAAAAGGAGTATTTAACCGGCGGTGGCTTCAGCCATGAGCGCGACAGGAGAAGCGATTTCAATGCGCCCATAACCCTGAGTGATCGCACCAAGGTCTGCTAATACGCGCAATTGCTGGGCAAGGGTTTGCCGCGTCATGCCCAACATCGAGGCCAGCGCAGATTGCGATACGCTCACTTCTTTGAAGCTGTGCTCAGCCCGCAAATCGTCGTGGCGTGACAGCAAGAGTAATCGGCGAGCCGTGCGTGCGCGTGCGGAGCGGAGTAAAAAATCCTCCAGCAGCGAGACCCAAAGTCGCGTGCGCGAGGCCAGCAATTCGCTCAAGCGGGCAGCAAATGCTGCGTCCTGCATCAGAAGACTAAATGCCTCGCTATCAATTACGCCCAGTACACACTCCGATACGGCACGCGCCTCGCATTCACGCTTCAAACGATCCACCAGCGCCAATTCGCCAAACCACTGACCCGGTTTGATCACGCTCAATATCGCTTCGCTGCCGGTGAGCGTCGTCACGCAAATGTTGATTTCGCCCGCCACCAGTACGTACAAACCATCCATGCGCTTGCGCAAGCGCGTGTCCTGCTCCATGACAGCTTGGCCTGCTTTGACCACTTTTCTCTCACAGACCTGCACAAGGCGGGTGCGTTGCTGTGGCTCAAGGCTGGCAAACCAAGGATTGAGCATGAGGCTAAAGTGAATGGAATTATCGAGGGCGAACATAGCGAGGCGGGTAATAAAGTATTAAGTAGCTCGCTATTTTTAGCGTGTTAAAACCATTTTTCTGTGAATCTTTGAACTTGGTGTGCAATAAGTCTCATTTGTCGGGATTGACTGTTGTTCTGCAGAGGTGGATCAGGCATTAGTTGTACATATTGAACAAACCATAGACGTGCCACGGGAGGTAAAGGTCATGCCGCAAACCTTACTTCAGAACACTAAAGCGCTAATTTTTGCGAGTTGGGCTGAAAACCCAATGGTGACAATAGGTTAAGTTCGCTATTCGATCCCAGTGATTTGAAACTTTAGTTTTTTGGGTGTGATGCAGCCTTGGCCATTTTCACGGTGGTTCGCTTGAACACAGGTAGGACAGTTCTTGCGCTTCTCGCCTTATATATTTTGCGGTTGGCTTGAGCAGCAGAGATAGTTAGGCTATTTAAGAAAAAACGAGCCAAAGCACAAGGCGGTCTCAAGTTCAAGTGCTGCGTTAGACTGCGCCCATGGTCATCCCCCAGCTTACGCGCCGCCAACAACTGATCGCTGGCGGTGTATTGATTGCGCTCCTCGCTGCCCTGCTCTGGGGCATCACGCGTTACCTGAGCCCGTCGCCGCCGCGCAGCGTGATCATGAGCACGGGAGCCGCAGATGGCGCGTACCAAGCCTTTGGCGAGAAATACAAAGCGGACTTGAAAGCCAACGGCATTGAACTGATCTTGCAGCCCTCGGCGGGCTCTGTGCAAAATCTTCAGCGTTTGCAACTTAATCAAGCGCAGCTGGGCTTGGTGCAAGGCGGCCTGGGTTTCCTCTCGCTCGATCCAGAGCAAGACGCTGAGAAAACGCCGCTGCGCACGCTGGGTGTGATCGGCTATGAACCGCTGTGGATCTTCGTGCCCCAAGCCCAGAGCGCCACGCTCACGCAGGGCTTGCAAGCGCTCAAAGGCAAGCGAATTGCCGTGGGCGCAGAGGGCAGCGGCACGCGCAAGGTGGCGCTCGATGTACTCGGCGCATATGAATTGACGGCTTCCAACGCCATGCTCGATGCCCGTTCAGGCAGCGCCGGTGCACAAGCCTTGATCGACCAACAAATTGACGCGCTGATGCTGATTGCTTCGCCGCAATCAGCGGCGGTGGCGCAGCTTTTGGAGCGAACCGACATTGGCTTGGTGAGCTTGGCGCAAGCCGAGGGTTTGGCGCGGCGTTTGCCATATTTGTCCCTCATTTCGCTCAAAGCGGGCTCGGTGAATCCTGCTCGCAACTTGCCTTCGCGTGATATTCCCTTGCTCACCACCAGCGCCAATTTGGTAGAAAACGGCTCGCTGCATCCGGCAATTGCCTATCTCATGCTTGAAGCCTCGCGCCAAGTGCACCAAAGCGCCACCTTGCTCTCGCGCCCCGGCGAATTTCCGCATCTGCGCGGCACCGATTTTCCCGTGGCCGATGAAGCCACTCGTTATTACAAAGATGGCCGCCCTTTCTTGCAACGCTATTTGCCCTTTTGGGTGGCCAACGCCTTGCAGCGCTTGCTGTTGATTTTGATTCCGCTGGCGGCGGTGGGCATTCCGGTGCTCAAGCTGATTCCGGCTGCACTCGAATTCAAAGAGCGCTCGCGCTTGTATGCCCGCTACGCTCAGTTGCTCAAGCTGGAGACGCGCTTGCGCCAGAGCCCGTTGTCGCCCCAAGAGATTGAGGTCGCGCAAAGCCAGTTGGATGAAATTGAACGCTCGATTTCACACACTAAGTTTGGCTTGGAATTTACTGATCGCGTCTACACCTTGCGCCAGCATGTCGAGTTTGTGCGGGCGCAGTTATTTACTCTATCGCAACGAGTCCCGGCCTAACCCAATCCATGCCCGGCGAACACTTTTTTCGCTGCACTCGTCTGCAAAAACGCATACAACTGCTGCGCTGAAGCCGGCGCGGCGCGGTGCAAGGCCATGCGCTGGATGATGGGCGGGTGTAGCGCCTCGTTGACCGCGATATGCCGCGTGCTTGCAGCGACTGCGGGCGATACAGCAAGTGATAAAGCCACCAGCCCCGCCTGCGCCGATCCCGTGCTGACAAACTGGGTGGCTTGGCTCACGTTCTCCCCCAGCACCAAGCGGCTTTGCAGCGGTTGCCACAACCCAGCGGTTTGCAAGGCTGCGCGCGCCGCGCGGCCATAGGGCGCGTGATCGGGGTTGGCAATGGCCAGCTTGCCCGATGCGCCCAGCGATACTTCCAAGCCCGCGAGCTGAGCCGAAGGCATCGATGCAGATGCCCTTTGAACCACCCAAGCCAGCCGCCCGCGCGCATACACCACGCCCGCATCACGCGCCCAACCGCCTTGGTGCAGGCGGTGAATTAAAGATTCGTCCGCCGAGAGAAACAAATCCATCGGCAAGCCTTGCTCTAACTGACGGGTTAAATTGCCCGATGAACCAAACGTCAAGACGCTACGAATGCCCGTTTCTCGCTCAAATTGAGCCGCCAATGCCGTCAAGGCGAATTGCAAATCGCTGGCGGCTGCCACGCGAACTGTTGCGCCGGCTGTCGATTCTGCTTGCACAGGCAGCGCGGCACTGGCTGCCAGCGCCGATAAAACGGTCAAGCCAGTTCGCCGGCGAAGCATAAAGTCATGCGTCGATTGCATAGATTTCGCTGTAACTGTCAGGTAACTCAAGGTCAGGGTTTTAAAATTTAGGGCTTGGCATCAGATTCCGTCATCACTCAGACACATTCCCCGCACAACAAGTGCCCGAGCCATGACGAAATCTGATTTTTAACCTCTGGAGCTAAATTATGAACGCACCCGTGATGCAGGGTCTCGACACCGTGTACGACCTCAAGCTGGGGACACCGAGCTACGTCAAAAATGCCAAGCTGATTGCTTGGGTCGCCGACATGGCCGCGCTGTGCAAGCCCGCCGCGATTCATTGGTGCGATGGCAGCCAGGCGGAATACGATGCGCTGTGCCAGCAATTGGTCGAGGCTGGCACGTTCAAGAAACTCAATCCCGCTAAGCGCCCCGGCTCTTTCCTCGCATGGAGCGATCCGTCTGACGTCGCTCGTGTGGAAGACCGCACCTACATTTGCAGCGCGAAAAAAGAAGACGCGGGCTCGACGAACAACTGGGCAGCGCCAGCCGAAATGCGCGCCAAGCTTCAAGGCGGAGCCAACGAGCGTGGCCTTTTCGACGGCTGCATGAAGGGCCGCACGATGTATGTCGTGCCCTTCTCGATGGGGCCACTCGGCTCAGACATCGCCCACATCGGCATCGAACTCTCAGACAGCCCGTATGTCGCCGTCAACATGCGCATCATGACGCGCATGGGCAAAGCCGTGTACGACGTGATCGGCGTGGAAGGCGATTTCGTGCCTTGCGTGCATACAGTCGGCGCACCCTTGCAAGCCGGTCAACAAGACGTGAGCTGGCCTTGCAACAAGACGAAGTACATCGTTCATTACCCCGAAACCCGCGAAATCTGGAGCTATGGCTCAGGCTATGGCGGCAATGCCCTGCTCGGCAAAAAATGCTTCGCGCTGCGCATTGCTTCGACGATGGGCAGAGACCAGGGTTGGCTCGCTGAGCACATGCTCATCCTCGGCGTAACCAATCCTCAAGGCAAAAAATACCACGTCGCGGCTGCATTCCCCAGCGCCTGCGGAAAAACCAATTTCGCCATGCTCATCCCGCCCGCAGGCTTCGACGGCTGGAAAGTCACCACCATTGGCGACGACATCGCTTGGATCAAACCGCAAGCTGACGGCACGCTCAGAGCCATCAACCCCGAAGCCGGCTACTTCGGCGTCGCCCCCGGCACGAACACGCTCACCAACCCGAACTGCATGGCCAGCTTAGATCGTGATGTGATCTACACCAACGTCGCACTCACCGATGACGGCGATGTCTGGTGGGAGGGTATGGGCGATGCGCCAGCCCACGCCATTGACTGGCAGGGCAAAGACTGGACGCCCGCCATTGCGAAAGAAACCGGCGTGGATGGAAAGCCAAGGCTGGCCGCCCACCCCAACGCCCGCTTCACCGTCGCTGCAACCAACAACCCAGCGCTCGACAGCGCGTGGGACGATGCCAAAGGCGTCAAAATCGACGCCTTCCTCTTCGGCGGCCGCCGCTCCACCACCGTGCCATTGGTGACGGAAGCGCGTAACTGGACAGAAGGCGTTTACATGGCCGCAACGATGGGCTCTGAGACCACCGCCGCCGCCTTCGGCGCACAAGGCGTGGTGCGCCGCGACCCATTTGCCATGCTGCCCTTCATGGGCTACAACATGAGCGACTATTTCCAGCATTGGCTGAACCTCGGTGCCAAGCTCTCCGCTAGCGGCGCAGCGTTGCCAAAAATCTTCACGACCAACTGGTTTCGCAAAGGCGAAGATGGCAAATTCGTCTGGCCCGGCTATGGCGAAAACATGCGCGTGCTGAAGTGGATGATCGACCGCATCGAAGGCCAAGCTGCGGGTGTGGAACACATCTTAGGCGTGAGCCCGAAATACGAAGAGCTGAACTGGACAGGTTTGAATTTCACCCAAGAGCAGTTCACGAATGTGACAAGCATCGACAAAGCAGCATGGGTGGCCGAGCTGAAATTGCACGAAGAGCTCTTCACGCAATTGGCTTATCACTTGCCTGCTGAGTTGACGGCAACGAAGGCGACCTTAGAACAGCGCCTCGCAGCGTAAATTTAAGGCCGTTTGGGCTGTTCGCCGGCGTATTTACTGCGCGGAGTGCTATTGAAATAATAGATCTCCGCGTTTTCTTTTGGCAGAGCGGCCGCGAGCTGAGGCCGCCGCGCTTGGGGTATCTTGTGACGCGAATGTCCTCCGGCGGCGATCTGGCTTTATTTTTCTCTGTTGATTTGTTTTCGCCGCCTCCCCCAACATGGTAGCTTCACAAGACACCCCAACCACGTCGTCCTCAGCTCGCAGTCTGTCAGCTATTGACAAAACTTGGTTCGCTAGTTATGCTCTGTTTGGCGGCAGTGATTTGGGTATTTCACGCAGCGAAATAAAGGGGGAGGCACGCGCGTAGCGCCAGCCGGCAGGACATTCGCGGAGTGAAATACCCGAAGCGCCATGCCGCAAACAGAGCTGGCAAGCCAACGAAAGTAC
>JAAUOI010000124.1 GCA_012036375.1 Allobrachymonas sp.
GGCGGCGCTTCGCGCCTGCGCGTGCTCTCGCGTGTCTTTTCGGCCATTTTCGTCCTCATTTTCTCAGCCGTAGCACCGCTACGACTTCCAAAATGCGGCCAAAAACTGACTCGAAAATCCACTCGCGATAGTCCCACGCCCTAATGGACAATCTCGGTTTAACCCAGATTTCTAGATTCAAAGCGGGTGATCGCATTCACGGCTTGCTGAGGGTGGAAAAGAGGCGTTTACGGGCTACGATAGGGCATGACTTCGCTCGCTCCACGCATTGAACGCCAAGCCACCGCCTATCTGGTGCTTGGCCGCTGGACAGCTGCACAACTGAGCGAGGCACAGCAATGGCAAGCTTTGGGTGATGCATTGCAGCAAGCCAGTATCCATTCAGCGCAAGAAGCGGCTTGGGATTTGCGCCTCATGGAGCGACTGGACCATATAGGCGCACAGCTTCTGTGGAATCACTGGGGGCGCAAATGGCCTGCACAGCTTCAAATGTTGCCCACGCAGCGCGCGGTGCTCACGCGCGTGGCGCAGTTCAGCGGCGATCAACCTCTTGCGCCGAGCAAAACGCTGTGGCAGCGCTTTCTGAGCTTGGGCGAGATTATCCTGACGGTGCTGTCGCATACGCGGGGGTTCACTCGCTTGGTTGGGCAGTTATTTCTGGACATGATTCGCCTCATTCGTGCGCCCAACCAAGGACCTTGGCGCGACGTGTCAGGGCATTTGTATGCGATCGGTGCGACGGCGTTACCGATTACTGCCTTGGTAGGCTTCTTGATTGGTGTGGTGTTAGCCTATTTGAGTGCGCAGCAGTTGCGCCAATTTGGCGCTGATTCGTTCATCGTGGATTTGCTGGGCGTGAGCCTGGTACGCGAACTCGGACCGCTGCTGGCAGCGATTTTGATTGCAGGGCGTTCGGGCTCGGCGATCACGGCGCAAATCGGCGTGATGCGTGTGACCGAAGAGCTCGATGCCATGCGCGTGATGGGCATTTCGCATGGTTTTCGGCTCGTGATGCCACGCGCGATTGCTTTGGCCATTGCCATGCCCTTGATCGCCGTGTGGACGACCTTGGTATCGCTTTTGGGCGGCATGATCGCAGCGGATTTATCGCTTCAAATCTCGCCACAGTTTTTCATCAATGCCTTGCCCAACGCAGTCCAAGCGGTGAACTTGTCATTGGCCATGGGCAAATCGGTGGTATTTGGCATTTTCATCGCTTTGATTGGTTGCCACTATGGTTTGCGTGTGAAGCCCAATACTGAGAGCTTAGGCCAAGGCACCACCGCTTCGGTGGTCACCTCGATTACGGCGGTGATTCTGATCAACGCAGTGTTTGCGATTGTCTTCAAGGGCGTGGGGTTATGAGCGAGCCGCTGTCTGATTTGACTGCTTCGCGCCTTGATGCGCAGCATGTGGTGGAAATCTCCAAACTGTGGACGGTGTTTCGCACGCCCGAGGCGAAATTTGTGATCCACAAAGACTTGGATTTGAATGTGGCGCGCGGTGAGTTGCTTTCCTTGGTGGGCAGCTCAGGCTCGGGCAAAACCACGCTGCTGCGGCAAATGTTGGGCTTGGAATCGGCTGAGAGCGGGCAGGTCTTGGTGTTGGGCGCACCAGCTTCTCAGCTGAGCACGCGCGGCGCGGCCAGCCGGGTGGGCATGCTGTTTCAGCATGGGGCTTTGTTCTCTGCCTTCAGCGTGCTTGATAACATTGCTTTTCCACTGCGCGAACTCGGCACTTTGCCCGAGGATTTGATCCGCGATTGCGCCATGGTGAAGCTGCAAATGGTGGGGCTGTCGCCCCAGCATGCGGGCAAAATGCCCTCCGATCTTTCGGGTGGCATGGTCAAGCGCGTGGCCTTGGCGCGGGCGCTCATCATGGATCCGCCGCTGCTCTTGCTCGATGAGCCTACAGCGGGCTTGGATCCTGAAAGCTCGGACAGTTTCGTGGCGCTCTTGCGCAGCCTGCACCGCGAATTGGGCTTGACGGTGGTGATGGTGACGCATGATCTTGACACCTTATTCGAGCTATCCACCCAAGTGGCGGTGCTGGCGCAGCAAAAAGTGATTGTGAAAGCGCCGCCCAAAGAGGTGATTGCTTACCCGCATCCCTTCATTCAAGAGTTTTTCTTGGGCGAGCGTGGGCAGCGGGCGATGGAGCTATTACGGGAGTATCCTTTTGCTGTTTAATCTTCATTCGTGGCTGTCTCAGTCTTCAAAAAAGCGACGATCCGCAGTCATAGCTTTTTGCACTTTCCGCTCCAAAGCATCGTAGGAGCGAAGCGACCGAAACTTTGGAGCGCTCAATATGGAAAATAAATCTCATGCATTGGCCGCTGGCGCATTCGTGATCTTGGTCACGGCGCTTTTGATCGGCTTGGCGGCTTGGTTGATGCGCGATACGCGCATTCGTGATGCGGTGGAATTCTCCACCCGCGAATCCGTAACGGGGCTGTCGCCGCAAGCGCCGGTGCGTTACCGAGGCATCGCGGTGGGCAAGGTCGATTCGATTGAGTTTGACCCGCAGGTGCGCGGCAATGTGCTGGTGCGCTTGGCGGTGGATCAAGGCACGCCAATCACGAAATCAACGTATGCCGTACTGGGTTACCAAGGCGTGACTGGCTTGGCTTATGTGCAGTTGGATGACCCAGGTGCATCCAATGAGCTGCTGGATTTGTCGGGCTTCAAAGTGCCGCGCATTGAGCTCAAACCCAGCCTGCTGTCGAAGTTGTCCGACCAAGGCGCGAATATCCTGATCCAAGTGGAAGAAACGGCCAAGCGCTTGAACTTGCTGCTCGCTCCTGAGAATCAGAAGGTGCTGTTTGGCAGTGTGCAGGCGGTGGGGCAAAGTGCGCAGAATTTCTCTAACCAAGTGACAGCGATGCAAAAAGTGCTCGATGCGCAGTTTGGTCCCGAGCGCACGGATATTCCGGCTCTCGTGCGCGATACGCGCCAGACCATGCAAGCGCTGCAATCTACATCGGCTGAATTCAACAAAACTGCTGTTGAAGCCAGCAAAGCGGCCACTGCACTGAGCACCGTGGCGCAGCGCGTGACAGAAAAGGGCGGCACACTAGATCGCGTCAACGAAGGTATCTCAAGCGCGGCAAGTACGGCGCAAGCAGTTGGCCAAGGCGCACAAGCACTCACGCAGCAGACCTTGCCACGCACCGCACGCATGATGGACGATGCCTCGCGCGCTGCACGCGCTACCGAGCGTGTGGTCAATCAATTGGGCGACAACCCGCAGAGCTTGATTTTTGGCGATGCGCCTGTGCCGCCAGGACCTGGTGAGCGTGGATTTGCAGTGCCCCGTTAAAGGATGCAAAACAAGTTTGTACGCATCGATGATGCGCTCCTAGAAAGCAAGTACGATGAAGCCATTGATCACTATTAAAAAAATAGCATTCGACGCACATTCTATGCCGGCTAGAAGCCGATTTTGCTTAAAAAATAGGCTTCTGGCGTGGGCGCTGATGAGTAGCGCTTTGCTCGCCGGCTGCGCTACGCCGCAATCGCCAGTGGGCAAAGCGGTGTATGACTTTGGCGTGGCGCAGTCGGCCGTTAGCGCCGCAGTGCCTGTGCGCAACATTCCGCTGGCATTGCCTGAAATTGAAGCCGGTGCGGGTCTGGACAGCCCTGCGCTGCTGTATCGTTTGCAATACCAAGACGCGCAGCAGCTGCGGCCTTATGCCCAAGCGCGCTGGAGTGTGCCGCCCGCGCAACTGGTGCGCTCGCGTTTGCGTGAGGCGCTTGCTGCGCAAGGGCCCGTGTTGCCGCAAGAGGGCGTTGCCATGTGGACGCTGCGCGTCGATCTCGATGAATTCAGCCAGGTGTTTGCTACGCCAGAAAGCAGCCAGGGTACGGTGCGCTTGCGCGCGAGTTTGTTCAAAATTTCTCAAAGTGGCGAGCAGCTCACGGCGCAGACCAATGTCTTGACTCGATCAGCAGCAGCCTCACAAGATGCGCCAGGCGGTGTACGTGCGCTCACGGCGGCAACGGATGATGCGGTGCGCCAAATTGCCGCTTGGGTGGCCACACAAATCAAGCCGTGACGACGCTATCTATTCCAACACTGGCTTGGCCTGCTGCGCTCACGCAACGCGGACTGCACGATGCGGGCGATTGCACGAGCGCCTTGCCGCAATCTGCCGATGCGCTGCGCCAACAATCGAGCTTGCTGGAGGATTTCACGCTCGATGAGCTCGCCACGTTGGGCGCGGTCATGAGGCGTATGCAGGCGGATGCTGGACAGGTGCTGATTGAACAGGGCGAGGCCGGCGATTGGATGCTGCTGGTGTTGCAAGGCACTGTGGACGTGACCAAGCACATCATGCGCCACGATGCGCAAGGTTTGCCGTCGGATATACCGCTTGAAATTTCACGCCTTGCTGTCGTGCGAGCGGGCGCGAGCTTGGGTGAGATGTCAATGCTCGACAGCGAGCCGCGCAACGCCACCTGCACCGCGATTGATGCGGTGCAAGCTGCGATTCTCACCCGCGAAGCCGTCGGGCAACTGATTCGCGAGCAGCCAGCAGTCGGCGCGAAGCTGCTGGTCAAAATCACACAACTGTTGGCGCAGCGCCTGCGCAACACCAGTGCGCAACTGGTCAAGGTGGTGGTGCAGTCCAAACAAGCGAAATTGTTTTAGGACGCAGCGGTTCAACTGAATGCTTTTGACTGACTGCGCAAGTCCGCCGTCTTCCTCTACACTTCTTTCCATGCTCTGGGTTAAAGCCTTTCACATCGTTTTCGTGGCCAGTTGGTTCGCGGGTCTCTTTTATTTGCCGCGCATTTTTGTGAATCTGGCGCAGGTCTCGCCGCAGTCGATTGCCGAGCGTGATCGTTTGCTGCTGATGGCGAGAAAGCTATTTCGCTTCATGACCTTGCTGGCCATTCCTGCGCTGGCACTCGGTGTGTGGCTGTGGCTAGGCTATGGCATCGGCCGCGGGCAGGGTTGGATGCATGCGAAACTGTGCGTCGTCTTTCTCGCGCTGGGCTATCACCATGGCTGCGGCGTGATTCTGCGCAAGTTTGAACGTGGGCTCAATACGCGCAGCCATGTGTGGTATCGCTGGTTCAATGAGGTGAGTGTGCTGATCATGGTGGTGGCGGTGATCCTCGTGGTGGTCAAGCCGTTCTGAGTCCAGTGACCGAGGCAGGTATGTCACGTGCACATCGCAGTTCGGCCAGTTTGCTCTCAGCGGTGTTTGCGCTGCTGATTGTGTATGCCTCGCTCTATCCGTTTGAAGGCTGGCGCAATCAAGGCATTGCGCCTTGGGCATTTTTGCAAGCGCCGTGGCCACGCTACTGGAGTCGATTCGATGTGGTGGCCAACGGTTTGGGCTATATCCCGCTCGGATTTTTGTTGACTCTGGCTTTGTTGCGCACGCGATTGTTGCCGCAGCCCGTATTGATCACCACGTTTGCTGCGAGCGCCTTGTCTCTTGCAATGGAAATGCTGCAAACCTACTTGCCGCTGCGCGTGCCGCAACTGGCTGATTGGCTACTCAACACGGGCGGTGCATTTGTGGGTGCATTGCTCGCACAAGCGCTTGAGCGCATGGGCGTGATTGACACTTGGAGTCGCTTTCGCGCACGCTGGTTCGAGCGCGATGCGAGCGCGGCGCTGGTGCTGCTCTTGCTGTGGCCCTTCGCGTTGCTCTTTCCACCAGCTGCGCCTTTGGCTTTAGGGCAAGTTAGCCGACATATTCAACAGTTTGCCAACGAATGGGTAGAAGGCACACCGCTGGCGATCTATATCGACGAACCTGCAGCGTATGTGTTGCCACTGTCCAATCTGAATGAATTAGTCTGCGCAAGCCTTGGGTTTCTGATTCCCTGCTTGTTGGCTTACAGCGTGACGCTGGGTTGGCCACGTCGCCTTGCGCTGCTATTGTTGGGTCTGGCTGTTGCGCTCGGTGCAAGCAGTTTGTCTGCTGCGTTGAGTTTCAGCCCAGAGCACAGCTTGGCATGGCTCAGTCCCCCAGCCAAAGCTGGGTTGCTGGTCGGCGCGGTGTGGGCGGCGTTGGCCACGGTTATGCCTCGACGCCTATGCTTGGGGCTGTTGGTGATGGCCTTGGTGTGGCAATTGAGTTTGATCAACGCCGCGCCTGAAACGCCCTATTACGCGCTCACCTTGCAAAGCTGGGAGCAAGGACGCTTTATTCGTTTTCATGGGCTGGCGCAGTGGTTGGGCTGGCTATGGCCGTATGTAGCGCTGCTGGCAGCATTGGCTGCGTTATCGAGACGGCAGTAAAAACGCCCGCTTGATGCGCCCGATAAAATCACGGCCATGCATCAACCCTTACCGCCCCCCTATTTTGAGCGCCATATTTTCTTTTGCACCAACTCGCGTGAGGCGGGCGAAGCTTGCTGTGCGCAGCACAATGCCAAAGATGCGCAAAAGTACTGCAAGCAAGCCGTGAAGGCGGCGGGGCTCTCAGGCCCGGGCAAGGTGCGCGTCAATGGCGCGGGCTGCTTGGATCGCTGCGCGGGCGGGCCTGTGGCAGTGGTTTATCCCGAAGGCGTGTGGTATTCCTATGTGGACAATGACGACATTGATGAGATCGTGAACTCACACCTGAAGAACGGCCAGGTGGTGGAGCGCTTGCTGTTGCCAGCGCATGTTGGCAAATGAATGCACAAACGTTTCGTATGAGCTTGGCGGGCGCTGCAGGCGCGATAGAAGCGCTGCAAGACGATCCTGCCGAACTTGCAAAAGGTGTGGCTGTGATTTGTCATCCACATCCGCTGTTTGCTGGCACGATGGACAATAAAGTGGTGCAAACTTTGGCGCGGGCGTTCGTGCAATGCGGCTGGCGAGCGATTCGGTTTAACTTTCGTGGCGTGGGCGCGAGTGCAGGTGTGTATGACGAAGGGCGCGGCGAAGCCGACGACTTGCGCCGCGTCATTGCGCAATCAGCGCCCACAGGCTCAACGCTGGCGATTGCAGGATTTTCGTTTGGCTCATTTGTCGCATCGCAAGTTTTGCAAGAAGCCGCGCAAAGTCACGATCTGCAAAAAATCGTGTTTATCGGCACAGCCACGCAGCGCTTTGCGGTGCAGCCGATTCCTGCGCAGTTGCATGACAAGCTGCTCGCGGTGCATGGCGAAAATGACGATACCGTGTCGCTGGCGAGCGTGATGGACTGGGCGCGACCACAAAATTTGCCCATCACCGTGGTGCCGCAAGGCGGGCATTTTTTTCACGGGCAGTTACCTCTTTTGCGCAGCTTGGTGGTGCGGCATTTGAATTCATGAACTACAATTCGCCTCTATGAATTTGATAGCACTTCGCGCAGTATTTGTGCCGGCTGTTGCCGGTTTTTCTTTATTTTTTGGGCTTTTGGCAGGTGTTGGCGCACAAACTGCACCACAAGCATTGCAAGGGCCTGAAATCGCTGCCCGCGCCTATTTGCTGATCGATGTCACAGCCAATCAGGTGCTGATTGAAAAAGATGCCGATGCACAGGTCGAGCCCGCGAGCTTGACCAAGCTGATGACGGCCTACATCGTGTTTGACGCGCTTCGTGCCAAGAAAATCTCGCTCGCGCAAACCTTCGATGTGAGCGAGCGCGCTTGGAAAATGCCCGGCAGTCGCATGTTCATTGAGCCGCGAATGAAGATCAAGGTGGAAGACTTGCTCAAAGGCATGATCGTGCAATCGGGCAACGATGCCACCGTGGCGCTGGCTGAAGGTGTGGCGGGCAGTGTGGAGCGTTTTGTGCAGCTCATGAATGAGCAGGCTAAGTTACTCGGCATGAGCAAAACCAGCTACAAAAATCCAGAAGGCTTGACCGAGGCTGGCCATACGACCACAGCGCGTGATTTGTCGGTACTCTCCACCCGCCTGATGCGCGAGTTTCCAGAATACGCGCAGCTCTACGCCATCAAAAATGGCGTATGGAAAGCAGCCCAGCGGCCAACGACACCAACCGCAATCTGCTCTTGTTCCGTGACCCAAGCGTCGATGGCCTCAAACCGGCCACACCGATGCCGCTGGCTACTGCCTAATTGCCACCGCTAAGCGCGAGCTTCCCGGCGTGGGGCAGCGGCGTTTGCTCTCC
>JAAUOI010000125.1 GCA_012036375.1 Allobrachymonas sp.
ATGGCGGTTTGCATGCTCGCTTGATCGTGGGTCGGCAAGTTAAGTAAAAACGCTGGCTGCGAGCGCAAAAGAGTTCAGCCAACTGCTGGCTCAAGCCCGCGTTGATTTAAGCCAGCAGCAAGGCGAGGTTTGGGCGCACAAAGAGCATGGCCAAGGCAGCGCCGTCTTGGATAGCCCACTGCATGCCCTGCACTATTTCCTGCAAGAGCTGCGCCAATGCCCCGGTGCGCCTGATGTGCAGAGCGGCGATGTGATCACCACGGGCACATGGACAGACGCTTGGCCAATTAGCGCGAGCCAAGCATGGAAAGCAGAGTTTTCATCGCCCTTGCCCTCGCTGGCCGTTCGCTTCGTGTGAGGCTCAGTGCCAACAGGGGATAATCAGAGCATGTCCTCCACCAACAAAATTCTCTACGGCTTTCACGCAGTGGGCGTGCGCCTGAAAACCACGCCGCAATCCATCCTAGAGCTACACATCGACATCACGCGCCGCGATGCGCGGATGAAGCAGTTCCAAGACCGCGCCAAAGAGGCCGCACAAGCCACGCCCAGCCTCAAACTCATCGAATCTGATGGCGCACGCCTCACACGCATGAGCGGCGGCATGGCGCATCAAGGCGTGTTGGCCGTGGTCAATCCGCTGGTGCAGGCGCGTTCGATTGATGATGTACTGGAGCAACTGGAGGCATCGCAGCGCAACGAGCCCCCTTTGCTATTGGTTTTAGACGGCGTGACCGATCCCCACAACCTCGGCGCTTGCCTGCGCGTGGCCGATGGCGCTGGGGTGCATGCCGTGGTCGCGCCCAAAGATCATGCCGTGGGCATCAATGCCACGGTCTCCAAAGTGGCCAGCGGCGCGGCAGAAACTGTGCCGTATTTGATGGTCACCAATCTTGCTCGCAGCCTCAATGAGCTGAAAGAGCGCAATATTTGGATCATCGGTACGAGTGAAGATGCCGAGCAGACCATTCACGAAGTCGATCTCAAAGGCCCAGTGGCCTTGGTGCTCGGCGCAGAAGGCCCTGGTATGCGCCAGCTCACGCGCAAGACCTGCGATCAACTCGTGCGCATTCCGATGCTCGGCGCGGTGGAAAGCCTCAACGTGTCAGTGGCCAGCGCCGTGTGCTTGTATGAAGCGGTTCGCCAGCGTAGCAAAGTATCTCAATAAACAAACATCATGAAATCATCCACTCTCAAATCCATAGCACTCCGCGCAGTATTTTTGCCGGCTATCGCCCTATTTGGCTTAATTTCCTGCACCCAAGAGCAGCAAAACAAAATCCAGCGCGATATTCAAAACTGGACGGGCACCAATGGCGTGTTGGAAGTCTATGCGGGCGATAAAGTCGTGCGCCGCTTCCTCAAAATCGACAAACTCTCCACCGCGATGGGCACGGATGACAACCGCCCTCGCCCCTATCGCTTTGGCTACGGCGTGCTCGATGAAAACCTCAACATGCAGGTCGATGCCGGAGAAAAACGCGTCTATTTCGAGATCAGCGATTACGCGTCAAACTACGTGTTTTTTGAAAATCCTCGCTGAGGTCACAGAATTCAGAGCGATTTCAACGCGGATCGTGATTCAACAGCGCCAGCACCAAAGCTTTCAAACTATCGCGCAGCGGCGCAAAGCCGTCGGTGATCTCCAACGTTTTTCATTCATGTACAAAGCGCGATTGATCTCAATTTGAATGCTATGGCGATGCTGTGCAGGCTGCCCATAGCGGCGTACCAGCTCCACGCCTTTATACGGATGATTGAGTGAAACACTATACCCTGCTTGCGCTAAATGCTTCTGAATCCATAGCAAAAGCGCTTCGCTGCTGGTGCTGTGATCGCGGTTGCCGAGAACAAAATCAGGATGCTTTGTGCCTGGAAAATCCGTCGCATGGCTGCCCGCAGTCTCGGGCATGCTGTGGCAATTGATATGGATGCTGTAGCCATGCCTGGCATGCGCAGCGTCAATTGCGGCTTTGACTGCGGCGTGATACGGTAGCCAGCAGTGTGCAATGCGCTGCTGCACCTCTTGCACGCTCAACTGCCGCGCATACAGTGGCTCGCCATCATCGGTCGCTCGCCAAATCAAGCCTTTGCCCAAACGCCGTTTGGATAGCACTGCGGCATCTTGCAGCTCCACCGCATGAGGCCACGGCGAACTTAGCATGTCAGGATCGACTTCGGTGAGATTGCGATTCGCATCCAAATAACTGCGCGGAAAATGCGCCTCAATCCAAGCGCAGCCCAATTCGCCAGCAAAGCTGTAAAGCTTGTCCACATGCGTGTCTTCTGCTCGGCGAAGCTGCGCCAGATCGCAGGCAAAGCCGAAATCAGGTGGATAAAACGTACCGCTGTGCGGAGAATCAAGCACCAAGGGCGCGCTGCCCCGGTGCGTCGTCACAAAATTCATACAACCAATCGCTGTTAATCCAATGCGATTTTCGCAAACTTAGCGATTCGCTGCATTTTGTCGATTTCTTTTTTAATTTGCGCCGCGAATTCTTCTGGCTTACTGCCCGAGGCAAACAAACCCTGCCCTCTGAGCTTTTCAGTCAAGGCTGCATCTTTCAACGCTGTGCTCACAGCCTGTTGAATACGATTGACTGTTGCAATAGGCGTACCTGCGGGCGCTACCAAGCCAAACCATGAGGCATCGTTGTTGGCAAACAAGGTTTTCTCACCATAGGTTGGCACGTCTTTGAGCACATCGAGGCGCGTGCTCCAAGCCACAGCCAACGCCTTCAATCGCCCGGCCTGAATATGCTGCAAGCTCGATGCCACTTGATCGAAATACACCTGCACCTGCCCGCCAATCACATCGGTGATCGCAGGCCCTGCACCACGATAAGGAATATGAACCATGAAGGTATTGGTCGTGCTCTTGAACAGCTCCCCCCACATGTGTCCAATCGTGCCATTGCCAGGCGAGGCATAGCTCACCTTGCCCGGATTGGCCTTGAGGTATTTGGTTAGTTCCTCCAGCGTGTTCACAGGAAGCTTGCTATGGACTACGAGCACGCCCGGCGCTTGACAAGCTCCGTCACAGGTGCGAAATCTTTGATCGGGTCATAAGGCAGTTTTTTATACACCGCAGGATTCACGCCATGGGTGGACAGCGTGGCCACGCCTAGAGTGAGCCCATCGGGCGCAGATTTGGCCACTTCGCTCATACCAATGGAGCCTCCGGCACCAGCTTTGTTTTCAACGATCACGGTCATACCAAGTGCCTTACCCAGCGCTCTTGCAAAGCGCGAGCAGTGATGTCGGTTGCTCCACCGGGTGGGAACGGCACGACCAAGCGTAGCGGCTTGGGTTGCGCAAAAAGTGACGGCACAGCTGTTGCTGACACAGCGACAGCCGAAAGAGAAAGAACATGCCTGCGTTTCATGATGATTCATTCAATAAAGTTGGAATGCTTAGATTTTTCCTCTAAAGAACCTGCCTGAGAAGCGAAAGATACGCCGAACAACATTCCTAATTAGACTGAATTTTTACTGGTTAACCCTGAATACGCTACAGCCCTCTCAAGGCAATATGCAAGCCATGACTCTGCGTAAACTCCACCCGCCCACCCATTTGCTGCGCGCTTTTGTGATGACCGCGCGGCATGACAGCATCTCGCGTGCTGCTGAGGCATTGCATTTGACACAAAGCGCCGTGAGCAAGCAAATCTTGGAGCTCGAAGGTAGCCTTGGTGTGAATCTATTCGAGCGCGTGCGCAAGCGTTTGGTGCTCACGCCTGCCGGCTTGCGCTACGAAGCGGCTGTACGTCCGTTGCTGGCTCAGCTAGAAGCAGCCACGCTAGATGTCATCACCAGCGGCGATGGCGGCGGCGCGTTACACATCTCTTGTTTACCAACCTTTGCGTCAAAATGGCTGATTCCTCGTTTGCCCGATTTTCAAATGCAGCATCCACAAATCGCGCTGCATTTTGTGCCGTTCGCACAAGGCTACACATTTGATCGAGCTGATTTGGATTGCTCCATCCTCTTTGGCCAAGGGCACTGGCCGGGTGCGAAAGCGCATTACCTCACGGGTCGCGAAGTGATGCTCATTGCGCCACCTTCGCAAAAGGGAAAACATTGGCTAAAGAAGCCGCAAGATATTGCCAAATATCCCTTGCTGCAACACGCCACCGTGCCCCAAGCTTGGATGCATTGGTGCCAGGCGCATGGCGTCACAAACATCAATCCGCTCGCAGGCCCGCAGCTCGATCAATTTCATAGCCTGATTCGCGCCGTCATGGCGGGCATGGGCTTGGCACTCGTGCCGCGCTGCTTGGTGCAAGACGATGTGGCCTCTGGTTCCGTGTCTGCGCCCTTAGACGATGGCTACACTGATGACAGCGGCTACTATTTGTGTTTTCCCGAAGCCAAAACTCAACTTGCCCCATTGGTGCACTTCAGAGTATGGCTAGATCAAAGGCTCAAAGAGCCTTGGTCGTCATCCAGCAATCTACCGGCAAACTAACGAGGTGGTGGAACCTCCTGCCCTTTGATACGCTCCCACAACCAAGGCAGAGCCTTGGCCGCATCACCACGACTGCCTACTTTGGATCGCTTGGATTTCCTTCCAAGTGGTCTGCTCGCGTTGCGCCAATGCAAAGCTGAACACATAGCCTGGCTCTTGACCCATGCGCAAATCGGTGAGCACGGCTTGGTTATTTACTTCGCGTAGGCTGAAAAACCATGCGTGAACCACGCCATGCGCTGCACGGCCCAGTTATTTTCAACTCGCCAAGCAGTTCAGGTTGATGCATAAAATGTGTCGAATTGAATGACGCGATCGCTGTCAAAAAACGAATAAAACCCTTCGGAATAACTCTTCTCATTCATCACAACAATGCGCCAAGCAATCGTATTGAGCGGTGCAGGCGTGACGAAAAATTTGGCATTGTTCTGCCCTTGTGCATTCAGTTGCGCCCGCACAATGCGCTCCACCTGCGCTTGCGCCACCGCACTCCACGTCAGGTACACGCAAGAAAACCCCAAAGCCAGAGCATTCCATTTCAAGCCTGCATACTGTTTGAGCGACAGCGCAAAGACCACGCCCAACAACAACGGCAAGGTATACAGCGGGTCAACAATAAACATACTGCCCACGCCATACGGATGCTCAGAAAAAGGCTGGAGTAACTGCGTGCCATAAATCGTGAAGGCATCGAGCAGCGGATGAGTGAACAAAGCCAGCCACAGCGCCACGCACCAGCGTTTGAACAGTGCCTGCTCACCCTGCAGTTTGCTCACCAGTCCAGCCAGCAAAGGCGCAAACAACGTGAGATACAACAGTCCATGGCTGTCTGCTCGGTGATACGTCATGTTGCGCACCGCATCGCCGAAATCGAGTAAGGCATCCAAATCGGGTAGCGTGCCCGCAATACCACCCCACAGCGCGGCCTTCCACACCGCGGTGCGCCGCCCCATCACAGCGATGCCGCAAGCAGCGCCCAAAACCAGTTGAGAAAGTGAATCCATGGCCTGCATGCTATCGGGTTGAGCATGCCAAAGCACGTTTAGGGACATTGCTTGATCAGCGTCGACCTGAGAGGAGTACAGTCAAGTTACTGCTCATGACCCAGATTTGCCATGCCTAAACTCTACGATCTTATTCTCTACGGTGCCACAGGCTTCGTTGGCCAACAAGCCATTGCTTATTTGGCCGAGCATGGCGGCACTCAGTTGCGCTGGGCTATCGCTGGGCGCTCTCAGGACAAGCTCGCATCAAGTGCATCAGCAGCCGGCCAGCCCGATATTCCTCTAATTGTGGCTGATGCACAAGATCATGTGGCCTTGGCTCGCCTAGCCGCACAAACGCGCGTGGTGCTCAGTTGCGCGGGGCCCTACGCCCTGTACGGCAGCAAACTCGTGGCCGCCTGCGTGGCGCATCAAAACGCATTACTGCGACATCACTGGCGAAACCCCGTGGATTCGCCAGATGATTGATGCGCACCATGCGCAGGCTCTGGCAGATGGCACGCGCATCGTACCCGGCTGCGGCTTCGATTCAGTGCCCAGCGATTTGGGCGTATATCTCATGCAGCGCGAAATGCTCGCGCGCCACGGCGAACCCTGCACACACATCAAAGCCGCCTTCACCTTGAGCGGCGGCGGCCTCAACGGCGGCACACTCGCCTCGATGCTCAACATGATTGAGACCGATCAATTGAGCCAAGTGCAAGACCTGTTTTGCTCAACCCTGAGGGCACACGCCCCCGCGATACCCACCCACACCGCGACCCAATCGGCAGCCACCGCGACCCCGATTTCAAAGGCTGGCTCGGCCTCTTCTTCATGGGTCCGATCAACACCCGCGTCGTGCGCCGCAGCAGCGCGCTGCGCGGCCAAGACCTGATTTATCAAGAATACATGCGCTACGGCAGCTCCGCCCTCGCAGGCGCAGCCGCTGCGACGCTTGGCATCGGCAGCAAAATGCAAAGCTCACTCATGGCCATTTCTTCCTTGCGCAAACTCACCCTCGCCGCCCTGCCCCTGCTCCCCCGACGCTTCCTTCCCCAGCCCGGCCAAGGCCCCAGCGTAGAAAACATGGATCGCGGCTTCTTCAAAATCGAACTGATCGGCACGTCAAGCACAGGCAAAAAGCTGCGCGGCATCCTCAGCGACTCACTCGACGCCGGCAACCGCGCCACCGTCAAAATGATGTGCGAATCTGCACTGGCTTTGGCGCTGGATGAAAAGAAATTGCCAAAGGCCGCTGGCGTCATCACACCAAGTGTGGCTCTTGGCAATGTTCTAGAGCAACGCCTGTTGAGCGCCCAAATGCGAGTGGAAATTTCTGTCGTGTCGCAATGAAATTTGACCATTCAATCGATTGATCTTTGGGTTTTGCAAGTAAGTTGTTCACCCTGCGCCTGTGCCAACGAGGCGCTGTGTTCTTGGGCGGATGTAGACCTAGCCCGAATATTTCACCATGAGCGCCGTTTTGCGTACCTTTTCCCTCTGAAAGCAGCTTCGTTTGTTCAAATCCAATTTGTACGCAGCAAAACGGCTCAGCACTCGCTGCATCCCAAACTCGGGCGCCTGCCAGCACACTGCTTCGCGCCAATGGCTACGGCCATTTGCTTGTCGCATTGCACTGCCATGCATCCCGATTTTGGGCGCATCAAGCGCTGTCATGGTGAAATATCCGGGCTAGGGGACGAGGGCTTGGTTGACTCTGCCGTCGGGTAAGGTGACCTCGCGTTCGATGAACCAGACGATGTCACTCGTGAGCGCTGCCATTTGTTCAGTCAAAAGGGACATTTGTAAATGGGGCAAAGGGGACATTACTACTTTTGGGCTCACATTTTCATGCAATTTCAGAGGGGAAAGCGTAAAATACTCACTTGCTTTTGTATTGCATACCTCCATTTGAAATCTCATGACTGACCAAGAGCTGAAAGACCTCGTTGCTAGCCTTGCCGTCAAATCGGATCGGCTGGATGCCCAATTGACCACAACTCAAGCTGAAGTAGCGGAAACTGCTCGCGTTGTCAAAGAAGTCAGCCGCCGCATGGGCTCCATGGCATCCAATCAAGGCGATGTGGCTGAGGAATTCTTTTTTAACTCATTGAGCCAATCCAAACAGATCGGCTCGATTCACTTTGATGACGTTCAGCAAAAGGTGTATGGCGGCAAGATCGGTGCACAGCAGGAATATGATTTGGTATTGCTCAATGGCGATTCAGCAGCTATCGTTGAAGTCAAGTACAAAGTGCATCCCTCCTCGCTGGAGCAACTGCAAAAGCAGCTTGATTTGTTTAAGATACATTTTCCAGAGCACAAAGATATGAAACTTTATGGTGGCGTGGCTGGATTTAGCGTACCTGACGATGTGACGGAGCAGGCGCATGCGAATGGGTATTCGTCCTCAAACGGCAAGGCGAAAGCTTTGCAGTGGATGCGGATGTGATGAAAGCTTTTTAAAGTTGCAATCAAAGCGAAATAAGATACCAACCACCTTCGGGTGGTTTTTTTATGCCAAATTGGCTTGTAGCCGTCAAGTAATCTGCGCGGAGTGCTATTGAATTCGTAGTGAACCGAAGCATTGCAAACAATACACAGAGT
>JAAUOI010000126.1 GCA_012036375.1 Allobrachymonas sp.
AATCCTTGCAAACACAGCATCTCGCAGGCGCATATCTCGACGTATTTGCCCACGAGCCGCTGGCTGCCGATTCACCGCTATGGCATCTGCCCAATGTCATCCTCACGCCGCATTGCGCTGGTTTTTCAGATGGCAACGAAGCGCGTGTGGCGCAGATTTTTCTGCGCGAACTTCAATCGTTTCTTGAAAGCGGAGCTTAGACCGCATACCTTGTAACCGCAGCCTCATCAAATTCCACACCACTGCCCGGCTCGGAGCTGATCACCGCCAAGCCTTGCTGAATTTGTAGAGGATGTTTCAATATCGGATTCCACCAATCCGCATACTCCAGCCAATGCGCCGTGGGCGTGGCGCAGAGTAGTTGGCTGCTGACTTCGGGCCACAAATGACTGCTGCAAGGCGTGCCATACACAGCCGCCATCGCCGCAATCTGCTGCCAGCCCGTGATACCGCCACACTTCATCACATCGGGCATCACCAGTTCGCGCACACCTGCATTGAAAGCCAAACGAAAATCATGTGGCCCCCACCAGTTCTCGCCGGCTTGCAAAGGCGTGCGCGTGCTTTGCGCGAGCTGATGGAGCGCCGCGTAATCATGCGCGAGCACGGGCTCTTCGATCCACGCCAAGCCTTCGCCGTCTAAATACCGCAAACGCGCGCGGCCGTCAGTCGGGTCAAGCGACTGGTTGAATCGACCATGATGCTCATCTGCTCTCCTACAGCAGCGCGCATCGCGCGAATCACGGCAAGGTCTTCCTCCGCCGTGGGATAGCCAATCTTGGCCTTAATGCCCAAAAAGCCTTGCGCCGCCCAACGCTCGGCCACTTTGGCGCAGCCCTCCACGCCATCAAAGCCAATCGGCGCATAGGGCTTGATCGCCTTCGGCGCTGCGCCGAGCAATGCATACAAAGGCATGCTCTGCGCACGTGCACAAGCATCCCACAGCGCCATATCAATTCCCGCAATCGCCATGCCCACCAGCCCTTGCGTGCCCAGCAAACGAAAGCGCGCATGCAGCACCTGCCACACCGTCGCTGGCGCAAGCGCCTGCCCCACCACCAGCGCCTCCATCCCGCGCATCAACTCCCGCCAGCGGTTTGAGCGCAGCGGGCGTGTAGGTGAAGGTGATGCTGTGCCCAACTGCGCCCGCATCCGTCTGCACGCTCAAAAGCACCAAGGGCGAAGCCGTCACGATGCCCGAGGCCGTGCGATGCGGCTCAGTCAGAGGGACCAGAACGGTGCGGATGTTCAGGGCAGTGATTTTCATGGTGTCTCCAAATGAAGCTCTATTCTGTGTCTGCGCAAAGTGCAAACAGTCATTCAAGCGTCTGAAATTTTTGTCAAAGCTTCATGAGAAACGCTCATTCCAGCAACCCAGCCACAATAGCTCCTGTCAATCATTTAGGCAAAATCAATTGGCTTAAATAATAGATTAAATTTATCATTCACTCCACGTTGATAGAGCGTTTCTATATCAATCGGGCGTAACAGACATCGACTGGTCACGCCGAATCACTTGGAGAAGATCATGACTGCACCCTTGGCCACTCGCCCAGAGATCAAAACCCTTGCCAATCTTGAAGCCGCGTTTGCGGGCGAGAGCATGGCGCATATCAAATACCGTTACTTTGCCAAGCTCGCTCGCGAGGCGGGCGATGAGGCCACGGCGGCGGTGTTTGAAGAAAACCGCTGCACAAGAAGTGATGCATGCGTTTGGGCATTTGGATTTGCTCTATCCCAAAGCTGAGATGACGGTGGCCAAATCGCTGCAAATGGCCATTGATGGCGAGACTTATGAATACACCGAGATGTATCCGGGCTTCCGCAAAACGGCTGAAGCTGAAGGCAATGCCGCTGCCGTGGCGGAGATGGATGAGCAAATCGCTGAAAGCCACGAACATGCTGCACAGTTCAAACAAGCCTTAGCTCAAAAGCTGACCAAAGCGCAGAAGCGTTTTGCAGCGCTGGCGAAAGTTGAAGAGCGCCATGCCAATCACTATGCGGCGCATCTGAGCAACTTGCAAACGGCTTGAGCCAATCAACCAACTCCTTATTTAATAGCATTCGGCGCATATTTCATACCGGCGAAGAGCTTAAAACACCTTGATTTGAAAGAACCACACCATGAAAACCTATCTCTGTATCGTTTGCGGCTTTGTGTATGACGAGGCCGCTGGCCGCCCTGAAGATGGCATTGCCGCTGGCACGCGCTGGGCAGATGTACCCGAGAGCTGGGCCTGCCCCGATTGCGGCGTGGCCAAGGCCGATTTTGAAGTCGTGGAGATCTGAGCCATGCAAGCCTCGGCTGCTCCTGGCCATTTGGCGAACGCGCCGGTACTCATCATTGGCGCGGGCTTGGCCGGCTGGACGGCGGCGCGTGAGCTGCGCAAATTAAACGCCGATTTGCCGATCACTTTGATCACCGCCGACAGCGGGGATTTTTACGCCAAGCCGAGTTTGTCCAACGCGCTGGCGCAAAAGAAATCGCCCGATCAATTGATCACCACGCCTACGGCGCAAATGGCGCAGCAGCTCGCCCTGCAATTGATGCCTCACACACGGGTCACGCGCATCGACCGAGCCGCGCAGCGCGTGTTGACCGATGTGGGCGATGTCGCCTATTCGCAGCTCGTCTTAGCCACGGGAGCGCAGCCGATTCGCGTTCCACTCCAAGGCTCTGCGGCGCAGGAGGTGCTGAACGTCAATTCATGGGACGACTACCGTGTTTTTTACGAGAAATTGATCTCTCGCCAGCATGAAAATTGCGCTGAATGCTATGAAAATAAGAGTAATCGAGTAGTTGTTTCACACAAAACGCATGTCTTGATCATGGGCGCAGGCTTGATCGGCGCGGAGTTTGCTAACGATTTGAGCGCTGCTGGTTATGCCGTCACCGTGGTCGATCCCAGTGAGCGTGCGATTGCTGGCCTGCTGCCGCCAGCCGCTTCCTCTGCGTTGCAAGAGGCGCTCCGTGCGCAGCATGTGGCTTGGAAATTTGGGCAGAGCGTGCAGCGATTGGAATATGGCCAAGATCATCGCTTGTTGGCTCAACTCTCGCAAGGCGAGTGGGTCACTTGTGATCTGGTGCTGTCCGCGATTGGCTTGCGTCCTGATCTGAGTTTGGCAAAAGAGGCGTGCTTGGCTGTGGAGCGCGGCATCGTGGTCAGCGAGCGTGTGCAAACCAGCGATCCGCTGATTTATGCTTTAGGCGATGGCGCACAGTATGCGGCGGCCAGCTTGGGCAGCGCCAGCCGCCCGTTGCCTTATGTGTTGCCCACCATGCAAGCGGCCAAGGTGCTCGCCGCAAACATCATCGCCCAGCGCGAGGCAAGAGCCTTGGTCGATTTGAAATTCCCCGTCATGCCCGTCGCCATCAAAACACCAGCGCTGCCCTTGACCATTGCGCCACCCGCCCCAGGCACGAGCGGCAGTTGGCAAGCCGATCAAGCTGCTTCACTTGAATGGCAATGGCTGGATGCGCAAGGCACGCTCAAAGGCTTCGCGCTCGCAGGCGCTGCGGCAGCGCAGCGCGGCAAATGGGTGCAAGCGCTGCAAGCGGCGTGATGAAAACCTAAGCCTGCACCACCAAGCCAAACTCGGCTTGCCAACCCTCGGCACCACGAGTGAACGACGCTTCAAGCAAGCCACGTTCGCTGGCGGAAAGGCGGCGGGTGAGAAAGTCGCGGGCGTTGGCGGTATCGCCTGCGACATACATTTGCGTGGTGAGCAACTCGCGCGAGCCGAGCTTGATTTTGTAATGGATATGCGGTGGCCGACCTGGATAGGGTACGGGCTTGATGGTGCGAAAAGCATAGCGGCCATCAGCACCCACCTGCACTTTGCCAAAGCCTTGAAATGCCATGGGCGCAGCGCCGCTGGAGCGGCTGTGGCGATACTGGCCTTCGTGATCGCATTGCCAAATTTCCACCATCGCGCCACTCACGGGCTTGCCCTGCACGTCCGTGATCTGCCCGCGCACCCAAGCGGCTTGCCCGGCCGAGTAAGTTTGATTGCCATAGCGCAGCAAATCGGCATCGGCCTCTTGCATCTGCTGATCGGGATAAAACGGGCCTTCGCTTTGGCTGGGCGTGAGGCGCAGCGCGGTTTGAGCTTGCGCGAAGCTGGTTAACACGCTGGGCAAAGCGATCAGTGCTGCGCCTTGGCTGATCTGCAAAACACTGCGGCGTGACAGTGTGCGGTGTTGCGATAAATGGCTCATGCAAATCTCCGTCTGTGAACAATAGGTTGGAGGCCGGCGAAATCAGCCAAGTTCCTCGTTGCAGTCAAAGCCTTAGCCTTTTGCTGGCATCTCTTTCGCCATCGAAGCCAAATAAAGCCCCGGCAAAATCAGCGCTGCGCCCACCGCATGAAAAAGATACACCCGCTCTCCCAGTACCGCCCAGCCCAGCATCGCGCCCCAAAGCGGCCCCATGTAGAGTGCCATTGCGGTGCGCGAGGCGCCAAGCGATTTTTGCGCTGCGCCATACGCCCAATAGGCCAATGCACCGGGCAGCAAACCCGAAGCCACAATCAGCGCAGCAGATTTCCAGCCCCAATGCGTTTGACTTAAAGGTAAGCCGCTGTAGGCTTCAATCACTGATAGCGGCAGCAAGATCACGCAGCCGCCAGCAGCCGTGAGCACCAGCCGAGCCAGTGGCGAAAAATCCGTTGGCCACTTCTTCATCAAGAGCGCATAGCCCGCCCAGCTAAAAGCGCAAGCCACGATCCATAAGTCGCCCACAGCAAACCGAACGTTGAGTAAATTGCCCCATTGCCCCTTGATCACCACATGCACCAGCCCCGCAAACGCCAGCGCAATCCCCAGCCACTGCACACTGCGCAATTTTTCATGCAACCAAGCCGAAGCGCAGAGCACGATGAACACGGGCGATAGGGAATAAATCAAGGCAATATTCGTGGCACTCGTCGAACGCGCCCCGATATACACCCAAGCGCCACACACCCACATGCCCAGCGCCCCGAGCACCAAGTAATGCCAAGCGTTTTTCAGGATCAAATGGCGCTTGGCTTTCAGCTCAGAAAAAGCAAACACCCCCAGCACAGAACCCGCCAAAGCCCAACGACACAATGCCAACATATGCGGCCCAATCTCCCCCGGCGCCAGGCGCGCCACCAAATAATTCACAGACCACAATGCCGGCGTGAGCAGTAGCAAAATAAAGGCCCAGCGGCGTGAGTTGTCGGGGTTCATAACACAGGCAAGAGAAGTGCTGCGATTGTAGATTGCCCCGCATCGTCGCATTCAGACGCTACAAATAAATGAGCACTTGACGCACATTTCATGACGCCAAGTGCCGCTATTTGATTAAAAATGGTAGATACCCAGCTACGATATACATTCGAAAACTAGGTAACGCGAAAAAGCGCGAAAAAGACGCAAAAAGCGCGAAATGGATGAAGCTAGCATCTCTTGCTTCTGGATTTCGCGTTTTTCGGGGTTCTTTTTTGCGTTTTTCGCGTTACATCATTTTCATTTCCGATCTGGCGATGTCCCAAACTCAGTTGCAGGCATGATCGTCAGCCTTGTCTGAGATGCTACGAACGGCGACGAAAGGGATGTGGTAATCGTGGCAAACCTGTGCGATGGCTGCCCCCTCCATTTCGACGCACAGCGCGTCCGGCAGGGCATCGCGCAGCGCTTGCACCTCTTGCTTGCTGCTCACAAAGCGGTCGCCGCTCACGATCAAGCCTTGGTGAATGTTGAAGCCTTTTTGGTTACTGGCCAGCATAGAATCTGCGCCAAGTGCTCCTAAAACATGAGCAACTAGCGCTGCATCGCCAGAATAGCGCGAGATCCCCGTGTAGGGAATTTCAAAGCGCGGAAACAGCGGCGAAGCATCCATGTCATGTTGCAGATATTCGCTGCCCACCACCACATCGCCTACATTCACCTGCGCGGCCACACCCCCTGCCACGCCAGTGAAAATAATGCGTTGCACCTGATGCCGCTCAATCAGTAGTGTGGCGGTTGTGGCTGCGCTGACTTTGCCCACGCCTGCCAGCGCCAAGATCACGGGTTGTCCATGAATCAAGCCGCGTTCTAAGCTTCGTGGAATCTGCGCGAGATGCTCATGATTCGATAGCAAATCGATCAAACCTCGTTGCTCTTCGGGTAAGGCGCTGATGATGGCGGTTGGGCCGGTGTTGGATGAAGTGCTCATGACGTGTCGTGGCGGCATAATGAATTCATGCAGACTCTACACGCTCTTGAAACACCCGCTTTGATTTTGGATGCTGATCGCATGCAGCGCAATATCGCTCGATTGCGCGAGCATTTGCGGCCGCTGGGCGTGAGCCTTCGTGCGCATTTGAAGACAGCCAAATCCATCGAAGTAGCCCGCGCGATGATGGACTCAAAGCATGGGTCAGCTACTGTTTCGACGCTTAAAGAAGCCGATGAATTTGCCGCTGCTGGCGTGCGCGACATGCTGTATGCCGTGTCGATCACGCCGAATAAGCTGGCGCATGTGAGCCGGCTGCGCCAGCAAGGCGTGGATTTAACGGTGGTGCTCGATAGCGTGGAGGCCGCGCAAGCCTTGTCTGATTACTGCATCGCCAGTGGCGAAAAAATTTCGGTGCTGATCGAGATTGATTCGGATGGGCATCGCAGTGGCGTGAGGCCGGGCGATGCGCTGATCGTGGAGATTGCCAAAGCCTTGCAACACTGCGAGCTGCGTGGTGTGATGACGCATGCGGGTGCGTCTTACGGCAGCTTCACAGATGAGGCGAAAGTGGCGATGGCCGAACAGGAGCGCGCGGCCGCGGTGAGCAGTGCTCAAATGCTGCGCGGCGCTGGCTTTGCCGCGCCCGTGGTGAGCGTGGGCTCAACACCGACTGCTCTGTATGCCAAGTCGCTCGCAGGCGTGACGGAGGTACGAGCGGGCGTGTATGTTTTTTTTGATTTGGTGATGGCGGGCTTGAATGTTTGCGCGGTGGAGGATGTCGCCATTTCCGTGCTGGCCACGGTGATTGGGCATCAGCGCGAGAAGGGTTGGATCATGGTCGATGCAGGCTGGATGGCGATGAGCAGGGATCGCGGCACGGCCAGTCAACCCGTCGATCAAGGCTATGGCCTTGTTTGCGATGCGCAAGGTCGCGTGATTCCAGACCTCATCATGAGTGGCGCGAATCAAGAGCATGGCATCCTGTCGATCCGCGCGGGATCAAGCGCTGCTTTGCCTGATCTGCCCGTCGGCAGCCTCGTGCGCATTTTGCCCAACCATGCCTGTGCGACAGCAGCGCAGCATGATGCTTATGTGGTTGTGAATGCGCAATCAGACATTACCGCGCATTGGCCGCGCTTTCGCGGCTGGTGATGTAGCTTGTGGTTTGGCATTCATAGCACTGGTAACTATTATTTTAATAGCACTCCACGCATATTTTATGCCGGCTAGAGCCCTAAAACACTTGAAAATCTAAGCATTCAGCCAATTCAATGCTGTTGAAAATTTGCTGCGCGAAGTCGCAAAAAACACGCGCACATTGCGGATATGTGCATCTTGCGTGAAAAGCTGCTGCGCCAGCGCGTGATACGCGGGCATATCAAGCACCTGCACAATGGCGATCAAATCGGGGCCGGGGCTGGTGCGATAGCACTGCTGCACGGCGCTGCTCAGAGTCAAACGCTCTTCGCAGGCGCGGATCACTTCTTCGGTTTGCTCGGTGAGCGTGATCTCCACAATCGCGGTGAGCCCGGCTCCCGTGATGCTGCGCATGCGATCAGGCTGCAAAATCGCCACTTGCCGCTCAATCAGCCCGAGGCTGTGCAGGCGCTTGATGCGGCGCAGACAGGTGGGTGGCGACACGTGCACCAGAGCGGCCAAATCTTGGTTGGAAGCCGAGGCATCGGATTGCAGGATTTGCAGCAGATGCAGATCGATGCTGTCTAAACTGCCGTCTTGGTTGGTGATTTTTATTTCATTTTCTTTTTTCATTTGAAATTAAATTCTGAAAATTATTGAATGTGAAATAAAAATCCGTAAGTCATCAAAATTAG
>JAAUOI010000127.1 GCA_012036375.1 Allobrachymonas sp.
AAATTTCTAATGAAAATTCAGGTGTGGCCGGCATCAATGCTGCGTCGAATGCTATCAATTCAGGAGTTTCTGCGGGTCAATCCAATCCAACTGCTGCCTCCTCGAATGCGAACAATCGCACGGGTCGTGAGCGTGACAGCCGCTAATTGGAAGGAGAAAACATGAACAGAATCGGATTTGTTGTTTCGGGTTTATTGGTCGTGCTGGCGGTGCTGGCGTCAACCTTGTTTGTAGTCGATCAGCGCCAGTTTGGCGTTTTGTATTCCTTTGGAAAAATCAAGGAAGTGATCACCGAGCCTGGCCTGCGCTTCAAGCTGCCCCAGCCTTTCCAAAACGTGGTGTTCTTGGATCGCCGTGTGCTCACACTTGACAGCCCAGAAACTGGCGCTTTGCAAACGGCTGAAAAGAAAAACTTGGTGGTCGATTGGTTGCTGAAATGGCGTATTTCTGATCCCCAGCAGTTTATTCGCACATTTTCTGGTGCAACCAGCTTGGCAGGTGCAGAAAACCGTTTGACCTCTGTAGTGCAAGATGCCCTCAAAAACGAGATCAACTCCCGAACTGTGCGCGATGTGCTGGCTACTGATCGCGACAAGGTGATGCAGGGCGTGCAGCGCCGTTTGATCGAAGATGCCAAGAATTTTGGTATTGAGATTGTGGATGTGCGCATCAAACGCGTGGATTTCCCTGGCTCGGTGACCGAATCTGTGTACCAACGGATGCAATCCGAGCGCCGCCAAGTGGCCAATGAATTGCGTTCCACTGGTGCTGCCGAAGCGGAAAAATACGTGCCGATGCGGATCGCCAGCGCGAAGTGATCGTGGCGGAAGCCTATCGCGATGCGCAAAAATCAAAGGCGAGGGCGATGGCAGAGCAGCGGCTGTTTACAACGATGCCTTTTGGCCGCGATCCGCAGTTTGCGCAGTTTTATCGCAGTTTAGAGGCTTACAAGACCAGCTTTGCCAAAAGAGTGACGTGATGGTGGTTGATCCATCGAACGATTTCTTCCGCGCCATGCGCGGCGGTTCGGGCGCTTCGGCTGCGCCTGCGAAGAAATAAGCCGCTCACTGCTTGCGAAGTTAAAATACATCGAATGCCCCAGGATGGAGATTTTTCTCACAGCTTTGGGCTTGGTGTTGGTGATTGAGGGTTTGCTACCATTTTTCTCGCCCAAGGGTTGGCGCGGCGTTTTTGAGCAGGTGCTCAAATTATCTGATGGCCAAATTCGCTTTTATGGCTTGGCCAGTATGCTGATTGGTTTGGTGATTGTTTTGTTGGCGTGAAGCAGCAAAACCGAGCTGCGCAAACCGAGCTGCGCAAATTGAAGTGTTGCAACTTCGCTGAAGACCGCTTGGTATTGACTCTCGCCATTCTTGCTGCTGTTTTGTGAAATTTGCGCGGCGGTGTAACATAAGCCCTTTTCACAATTTGAACCCACAGTGACACAAGCCGCCAACACCGCATCCTTTGTTGATCAATTCGATTCGCATGGCGCTTGGCGCAGGGAATTTGCTGCTCGCCTGAAACAATTGGGCGATTGGCTCAACCAGCACGAACTGATGGATGCCTCGATTGCGGAGCGCATTCAGCAGCTTGAGGCGCAAATGCGGTCTGACAAGGTGATGGTCGCGTTCGTGGCGGAGTTCTCGCGCGGCAAATCGGAGCTGATCAATGCGATTTTCTTTGCCACATATGGTCGTCGCATCATGCCGGCCAGCGCTGGTCGCACCACGATGTGCCCCACCGAATTGGGCTGGGACGGCGATGTCCCGCCTTGCCTGCGCCTGCTGCCGATTGAGACGCGCCTGCGAAGCGAATCGCTCATGGAATGGCGGCATTCGCCTGAGAAATGGACTCGCATTGACCTTGATGTGAATGATCCTGCTCAGTTGGCCACAGCGTTTGAGAAGGTCTCTGAAGTCGTCAAAGTCACGGTGGATGAAGCTCGCGCCCTCGGTTTTTGGCATGACGATGCGCCGCAAGACAATCCGCGCCAAGATGCCCAAGGTGATGTGGAAGTGCCGCGCTGGCGGCATGCGCTGATCAATATCGCCCATCCCTTGCTCAAGCAAGGCTTGGTGATTTTGGATACGCCCGGCCTGAATGCGATTGGAGCTGAACCTGAATTGACGGTGAGCTTAATCCCGCAAGCGCATGCTGTGGTGTTTATTCTGTCTGCCGACACAGGCGTTACCAAATCTGATTTGGCGATTTGGAAAGAGCATTTGATCACTGAGCAAACGGATTATTCCTCGCGACTTGTGGTGCTCAACAAGATCGACACGCTCTGGGATGCGCTGTCTACACCTGAGCAAATTCGCAACTCAGTGGAACGCCAGCGCCAGAGTTCGGCCGACATTCTGGAACTGCCCGCTTCGCAGGTGATCCCCGTGTCTGCGCAAAAAGGCTTGGTGGCTAAAGTGACAGGCGATGCGGGTTTGCTGCGTGCCAGCCAATTGCCGCAGCTTGAGCAGGCGCTGTCTGACGGCATGATGGGGCAGCGTAAGAAAATTTTGTTGGCAGCGGTGTCAGGCAGCATCGGCGATTTGCGCAAAGAGGTGTCGCATGTGATTGGCCTGCGTCGGCGTGATCTGGCCGAGCAAATGATGGAGTTGCGCGGTCTGCGTGGCAAAAATGCCAATGTCATCAAGCACATGAAGAGCCGCATTGAAGCCGAGCAAGCCGAGTTTGATGCGAGCGGCCAGCGCATACATGCCGTGCGGTCGGTGCATTTAAAGTTGCTGCGCGAGGTATTCACCGCTTTGGGCACATCCACCTTACGTGCCGAGCTGCGCCAACTCAATGAGGCGCTGCGCCAACCGGGCATCAAGCTGGGCGCACGCAGAGCCTATGGTGAGACGTTTGGCCGCCTGCGCGATATTTTTGTCCACACTAAGCAGCTCAACGGTGAGATTCACAACATGCTAGCCACCAGCTTTCGCCAGCTCAATGCTGAGTTTGGCTTCTCGCTGCAAACGCCGCGCGAGCCCGAGCTGGCGCGGTATCAAACTGATTTAGATGCCGTGGAGCGCAGCCATGCGCAGTATTTAGGCTTGGGCAACACCTTTCGTTTGGCGCAACCAGAGTTTGCAGATCGGCTCGTGCGGGCGCTGGCTACGCGGCTGCGCGTGGTGTTTGAGTCGGCTTTGGGCGAAGTGGAGCTGTGGAATAAATCGGCGGCCTCCCAGCTCGATGCACAACTGCGTGAGCGTCGCAAAAATTTTGCTAGGCGCTTGGAAGCGATCGAACGTATTCAAAATGCCGCAGTGACTTTGGATGAGCGCATTCAAGAACTTGATTCACAGGACAATAAGTCTGTCGAACTTGATGCCAAGCTGGCACAGCTGACCACGATGCTGGTCGACACACCGGTGGAGTTGTATTCCAAGTCTGCTGTGCTTGCTCAAGAGTTTCCTACCACACAAAGCGCTGCCTTGGCTTGAATAGCGCTTGATTCGCGCTCGCAGTGGCTACTGATTCCATTTCCTTTGCTTCACGCTTGCTCGACTGGCAGGCCGAGCATGGCCGCAGTGGTCTGCCGTGGCAGAACACGCAAGATCCGTATCGCGTCTGGCTTAGTGAAATCATGCTCCAGCAAACGCAGGTCAGCACTGTCAAAGCGTATTACGCGAAGTTTTTAGAGCGATGTCCCACCGTGGCGCACTTGGCTGCTGCCGATCATGATGAGGTGATGGCGCTGTGGGCCGGTTTAGGTTACTACACCCGCGCTCGTAACTTGCATGCCTGCGCAAAAGCTGTGGTTGCGTTGCATGGCGGACATTTTCCCTCGATGGCCGAGCAACTGCAAACCTTGCCCGGCATCGGTCGCTCCACAGCGGCTGCCATTGCAAGCTTTTGCTTTGGCGAGCGCGTGGCGATTTTGGATGGCAATGTCAAGCGCGTGCTCGCACGAGTGTTTGCGTTTGAACACGACATTGCCCTGGCCAAAAACGACAAACTACTGTGGCAAATGGCCACGGATTTATTGCCGACGAAGAATCTCAGCGTGCAAATGCCGCGCTACACGCAAGCCATCATGGATTTGGGCGCTACGGTGTGCACGCCCAAACAGCCAGATTGTGTGGCTTGCCCGATGCAAAGCTTTTGCCAAGCCAAGGCTCAGAGCCGGGTGCACGAACTGCCTTTGAAAGTGAAAAATCAAACGCAGCAGTCAATCGCTGTGGCTGCTTCTCGCAAGACGACAAGACGGCGCGGTATTGTTAGAGCAGCGGCCAGTGCCGGGGGTGTGGGCGGGCTTGTATTGTTTGCCGCTGTTTGAGACCGAGGCGGCATTAATGAATCTGCTCAGTGCTGCGCAGCAAAAAAGCTCTTCGCGCATCCCGCTTTCATGCATGTGCTCACCCACAAGGATTTGCATTTGCATGTGATGGAGCTTGCGGGCGAGCCCACACGATGCCAAGCAAATTGTTGGGCGAATGGTTCAATGACACCAGCGCCGTCGGCTTACCTGCGCCGATCAAAAAACTTCTGTCTTAAACCGCTATCATCCCTGCATGAATTCAGCTGCTCATACAAAGCCACTCGCTGGCTTTTCCTACTCCCGCGCCACGTTTGAGAACCTGGTGGATACAGCGCTTGCGTATGCCAAACAAATTGGCGCGACAGATGCAGCCGCCGAAGCCTCCGAAGGCAGCGGCTTATCTGTTTCTGCCCGCCTAGGTCAGTTGGAAAACGTCGAGCGCAACCGCGATAAATCTTTGGGCGTAACGGTCTATGTCGGCAAACGTCGAGGCAATGCCAGCACCTCCGATTTTTCGGAAAGCGCGATCAAGCAAACTGTACAAGCCGCCTACGACATCGCCCGCTTCACCGCCGAAGACCCGGTGGCCGGCTTACCCGATGCGCAAGACGTCGCCACACATCAGCCCGATCTCGATTTATTCCACCCTTGGGCATTAAGTAGCGAAGAGGCTTTGCAGCTGGCACTGCGCTGCGAAGACGCTGCCCTGAAAACCAGTAAACGCATCACCAATAGCGAAGGAGCAGGTGTCTCAGCCCAGCAAAGCCATTTTTCACAGCGCATTTGCGTGACGGTCAAATTGGCTTTCGCGGCGGCTATGCCTCCAGCCGCCATTCAATGAGTGTGGCACCAATTGCGGGCAAGGGCAACAGCATGCAGCGCGATTATTGGTACAGCTCAGAGCGAAATGCCTGCGATATGGCCAGCCCAGACGAGGTTGGGCGCTACGCTGCCGAGCGCTCACTGTCTCGCCTCAACGCCCGAAAGATCGCCACCACCGAATGCCCGGTTCTCTTTGAATCACCACTGGCTGCCGGCTTGCTAGGCGGCTTTGTGCAGGCTGTGAGCGGCGGTGCGCTATACCGCAAGAGCACATTTTTGCTCGATTCATTAGGCAAGCGCGTCTTCCCCAAACACATTCAAATTGCTGAAGACCCGCACATCCCGGGCGGCAAAGCCAGTGCGCCGTTTGACGAAGAAGGCGTAACGACCCAGGCGCGGCAAGTCGTCAAAGACGGTCGCGTCGAAGGCTATTTTCTCTCAACGTATTCCGCTCGCAAACTCGGCATGCGCACTACTGGCAACGCTGGTGGCTCACACAACCTCACGCTGACTTCCAAGCTCACGCGCAGCCAAGATGATCTCGATGCCATGCTGCAAAAGCTGGGCACTGGGCTCTTCGTTATCGAACTCATGGGCCAAGGCGTGAACTACGTGACCGGTGATTATTCACGCGGTGCCACCGGCTTCTGGGTCGAAAAAGGCCGCATCGCCTACCCGGTGCAAGAAATCACGATTGCCGGCAACCTCAAAGACATGTTCCAAGGCATCGAAGCGATTGGCGCGGATGCTTACACTTTCGGCGGCAAGCGCACAGGCTCGGTCTTGGTCAATCGGATGAAGGTGGCAGGGAGCTGATTTTTAAGCCTTTTAGGCTGTTAGCCGGCATGGAATGTGCGCCAAGTGCTATTAAATTAAGAGCGGATGCAGCGCTTGTATTTCACTCGTCAATCTCGATGAATGTGTGAACAATGGATTTAGCTTCTGTTCGTTTGCTGCCGCGCTTTTTCCAAAGCAGCAGCGACGATGCGGCGCTTCTTTTCTAGCTCCAAGGAGTCAGTCACACGGCTCACGGTCTCAGGATGATCTTGCAAGGCTTGAAGCTTGTCTGAGAGCTGTTTTTCAAGGATTTTCGGCATCTGGCCGGTATGAATACTGCGTCGAATGCTCATTTTTGATAGCGATTGAGTGCCTCATCTGCTTGGCTTTGACTCCAAGCTGCCCAACCGTTAAGCCCTGGCGTGGCAATTTCTATTTCGATGCAATCAACGGGGCAGGCCGGGACGCACAACTCGCAGCCGGTGCACACGGTTTCGATGATGGTGTGCATCTGTTTGCTTGCGCCGACAATCGCATCAACGGGGCAAGCTTTGATGCAGAGTGTGCAGCCGATGCACCAGTCTTCATCAATAAATGCCATGGTGCGCTCCTGCACTTGGCCAAAGGCGGGGTTGAGCGGGATAACGGGGCGACCCGTGAGCACGGCTAAGCGCGCGATGCCTTCATTGCCGCCAGGTGGGCATTGGTTGATCGGTACGCCATCGTGAGCGATCGCCTGCGCATACGAGGCGCAATCTGGGTAGCCGCAGCGCTGACATTGTGTTTGGGGCAGGGCGGCGTGAAGCTGCGCAGCCGCTGGGCTTAAATCTTGAACCAGCATGGGTTGCAAACAGGTGTCGAGTCAGTGGAAATTGCGTGGCAACAACTTGGCAGGCTCGGGTGTGCCGAGCGCCAAGCAGGCTTCGCTTTAGCGTGAGCGCGCTGTTTTGGATGTGACTTTCTTTGCAGCGGGTTTTGTTGCAGCCACTTTGTTTTTGATGCTACTGATTTCGCAGCACTCTGCGCAGATTTCTTGCGGGCTAGAGGCAGTTTTTGTCCTGAATTTGGCATGACTCCTGCTGCTTGTGCAATGAAATCGCGCACCTGCGGATACACCATCTCGCGCCAGCGCTTGCCGCTGAAAATGCCGTAGTGCCCCGCGCCTTTGACTTCGTAGTGGCCTTTGTGTGTGGCGGGAATGCCGCTGCACAAATCCAGCGCCGCTCGGGTTTGGCCGCTGCCAGAAATATCATCGAGCTCGCCTTCCACCGTGAGCAGCTTGCAGCCGGCGATGTCTTGCGGGCGCACACGCTCAATCTGGCCTTGCGCCGATTTCACATCCCAGGTGCCATTGACCAACTTGAAATCTTGGAACACGGTGCGAATCGTATCCAAGTAGTAATCGGCATCCATATCGAGCACGGCGTTGTATTCGTCGTAGAACTTGCGGTGCGCCTCAACGCTGCGGTCATCGCCCTTGATCAGATCTTTGAAATAATCCCAGTGGCTGCTGGCATGCCGATCGGGATTCATGGCCACAAAGCCGGTGTGCTGCAAAAAGCCGGGATACACGCGCCGGCCCGCACCAGGAAAGTTGTGCGGCACGCGGTAGATGACATTGTTTTCAAACCATTGGTAGCTGCGCTGCATGGCCAAATTGTTGACTGCGGTGGGCGATTTGCGCGCATCAATGGGGCCGCCCATCATCGTCATTGACAACGGCAAGGGCTCACCGCGCGAGGCCATGAGCGAGACCGCCGCCAGCACTGGCACGGTGGGCTGGCAGACGCTCATGACGTGGCAATTGCCGTATTGCTTTTGCAGATGACCGATGAACTCTTGCACATAGTTCACATAGTCGTCCAAGTGAAATTCACCTTGCGAAAGCGGCACGAGGCGGGCATTTTTCCAATCGGTGATGAAGACCTTGTGGCCTTGCAGCATGCTGCGCACGGTATCGCGCAAGAGCGTGGCATAGTGACCCGACAGCGGTGCAACAATCAGCACCGCCGGCTGGCCTTTGAGCTTGGCCAGCGTGCCCCCATCGTCTGAGAAGCGCTTGAAGCGGCGCAGCTCGCAAAAGGGCTTGTCGATCTCAACCCGCTCGTGGATAGCCACCTGCGTGACCACCCCATCATGCTCGACCCCCACC
>JAAUOI010000128.1 GCA_012036375.1 Allobrachymonas sp.
CTGCGCAATTGGCCGCGCAATCTCCCGAAGCCCCGAGGTTTTGCGCCAGCGCGTCACCTCCAAGGGCGGCACGACTTACGCCGCCATCACCCATCTGCAAGAAGCGAAAGTCGCCGAGCATTTGAGCAAGCCTTGCATGCGGCGCAAAAGCGGGCGGCAGAATTGGGCAAAGAATTTGGTTGAATTCGGATGCTATGAAATAAATAGCACTTTGCGCATATTCTATGCCGGTAAACCCGTCAAAGCGCTTAAAAAAACATGAAAATCGCTGCCATTTCAGACATCCACGGCAACCTGCCAGCGTTGCAAGCGGTGCTGGCAGATATTGACCGCGCAGGCGCAGATCTCATCATCAATTGCGGCGATACCTTTGGTGGCCCGCTCGAATCCGCGAAAACAGCCGATCTCTTGATGCAGCGCGGCATTTCGATGATCGCTGGTAATCATGAGCGCCAATTGCTCACCTTGCCGCCCGACAAGCTCAATCGCAGTGATGCCTGCACCGCCAGCGAAATCAACGCGGCGCATCGCGCATGGCTGCTGAGTGCACCGCCCACGCTCTGGCTCACTCCAGAAGTGTTCATCTGCCACGGCATACCGTTTTCAGACCTGCACTATTGGCTAGAAACCGTCACGCTTGATTTCGGCGAGCACGGCTCACTGGGCGTACGTGCTGCTTCAGAGGCGGAAATTGTGCAACGTTTGGGTCAAGGCGAGCACACGCAGCTAGCCAGTCTGATCATCTGCGGCCACACCCATGTGCCGCGCGTGGTGCAAATCGCGTCACCTGATGATGGGCATGCAATCACAGCAGTGAACGCTGGTAGCGTTGGCCTGCCCGGCTATGATGACCTTCACCCGCATCCGCATTGGATCGAGACGGGCAGCCCGCATGCGCGTTATGCACTGATGGAAAAACTTCTCAAGGCTGGCAAGTGCAGCTGCGCAGCGTAGCCTACGACTTTGAGCCCATGGCAAGGCTGGCCGAGCAGCGCGGCCGACCCGATTGGGCGCAGCCACTACGTACAGGCCGCATGACTGCTCAATCTGCCTAGCTCTAAAATTCACGCATGAATTTCAAAAGTATCGTGTTGTGGGTGATAGGCGCTGCCTTGGTGGCTGTGAGCTATCAAAAATATGGTTGGGCGGGCGTAGCTGCAATCGTGGGTGGTCTCGTCATGTGGGGCTTGCTGCATTTCACACGCATGATGACGGTTTTGAAGCGCGCTTCCAGCCGGCCGATGGGTTATGTGGACAGCGCGGTGATGCTGAACGCCAAGCTCAAGCCGGGCGTGAACCTGCTGCATGTGATGGCGCTCACGCGAAGTCTGGGCCTGCTGCAAACCGAGAAAGAGGTGCAGCCAGAAATTTACCGCTGGACGGATGGCGGTCAATCGCATGTGACGTGTACTTTTATGAACGGCAAGCTGCAAAGCTGGGATTTGGTTCGCCCGCCTGTACAAGATGCGGCCATTGAAGCTGCGAGCGCCCCAGCCCCCGCGCAAGCCCAGTAAAATCGCAGGTTTACCTTATAGTTTTCAGGAAACGCTATGTCTCTCGTTGCTCCCAGCATGTCCGATCGCGATGGCAAAATTGGATGGACGGCCAGATGGTCGAATGGCGCGATGCCAAGATTCATGTGCTTTCCCACACCCTGCACTACGGCTGCGGCGCATTTGAAGGCGTGCGGGCTTACAACACTGCCAATGGCACAGCGATTTTCCGCCTGCAAGAACATACTGAGCGCCTGTTCAACAGCGCCAAGATTTTGCGCATGGCGATTCCGTTTACCAAAGAACAGGTCAATGCTGCGCAATGCGAAGTCGTACGCGCCAACAAGTTAGAAAGCTGCTACCTGCGTCCGCTCACTTGGATCGGCGACAAAAAACTCGGTGTCTCCCCCAAAGGCAACACGATTCACCTCATGGTCGCGGCTTGGGCTTGGGGCGCTTATCTGGGCGAAGAGGGTTTGAAGCGCGGCATCCGCGTCAAAACGAGCAGCTACACCCGCCATCACGTCAACATCACCATGACGCAAGCCAAGGCTGTAAGCAACTACACGAATTCAATTTTGGCCAACATGGAAGCCACCGATGAAGGCTACGACGAAGCCCTGCTGCTGGATAGCTCTGGCTTCGTGAGCGAGGGCGCAGGCGAGAACTTATTCGTCATCAAGGGCGGCGTGATTTACACGCCCGATTTGTCGGCAGGTGCACTCAACGGCATCACGCGCAACACCGTGTTCCATATCGCCAAAGACTTGGGCTACGAAATCGTGCAAAGCGCATCACACGCGATGAAGTCTATATTTGTGATGAAGCCTTCTTCACCGGCACAGCAGCAGAAGTCACGCCGATTCGTGAGCTTGATCGCATCGAAATCGGCGCTGGCAGCCGCGGCCCGATCACCGAAAAAATTCAAAGCGCATTCTTCGACATCGTCAATGGCCGTAATCCAAAGTATGCGCATTGGCTGACCAAAGTTTGAGGGAGGTGTCATGAGCAAAGCGATTGAATTGGCAGCCAAAGACTTGAATCCGCAAGGCGGTGTGTTCTGTCCCAGCGAAAAAGCCGGCATGGAACTGTGGAGCGGCCATCCCCGCGTCTTCCTCGATGTGGCAAAACACGGCAAAGTCAAGTGCCCCTACTGTGGCACCGAATATCAGCTCAAAGCCGGTGAACAGGTTCACGCCCACTGATGGCGCTCGGGCAGCACAAGCCCTAAGGCTTGTACGCAGGATAGTTGCAAGCGTGTGAAAATCAATTTGAGTCGATTTGAAAGACGCGCGCGATGAATAACTCTATAGATAGCCCCATATCTGAGCAAGGCACTTCTGCTCGCCCCACTTGGAAAGACACCTTCCGCTCCATCTTGGATCGGCGGGTGTTGGCCATGCTTCTTTTGGGATTTGCAGCAGGTCTTCCCATTCTGCTGATCTTTTCCTCCTTATCGCTGTGGCTGCTTGAAGCGGGAGTAGAGCGCAAGGCGGTGACTTTCTTTTCTTGGGCAGCGCTAGGCTACTCGTTTAAGTTTGTTTGGGCACCACTGGTGGATCGCATGCCCATTCCTCTACTCACCAATTGGTTGGGGCGACGCCGCTCGTACATGCTTTTGGCGCAACTCGGTGTGATTGCCGCCATTCTTGGCATGAGCTCTACCAATCCCGCGAGCAGCAGTGCCAGTATCACGGCCATGGCGCTATTTGCGGTCATGTTGGGCTTTATGTCTGCCACGCAAGATATTGTGATCGATGCGTACCGCATTGAAATTGCGCCTGCCGATCTTCAAGGCACGCTGTCTTCAGCCTATATCGCTGGCTATCGAATTGGCATGATTGTGGCTGGCGCGGGAGTTCTATTTTTAGCCGAATATTGGGGATCAACGCGTGCGCTTTATTCGTATGCTGCATGGCAAAGCTCGTATTGGGTGATGGCTTTGGCCATGGGTGTGGGCGTGATCACCACGCTTGTGATTCGCGAGCCTGCGCTTGCGCAGCGAGGGCATCAGCCGTGGCTGGAGCACTTGAGGTTGCTGGCAGTATTTGCTCTGGCTGTGCTCACTTTTATTGGCGTATTCTGGTTTGGGGGTGAGTGGATTTCAGTGAGTAAACTCGGCCCCTTACTCAGCTTGACGCTAGAGACGCTACGCATGGGCTTGGCGCTCGCGTGCGCTTTTGGCGTGGGTGCGCTCTTGGTGCGCAGCGGGCTGGCTCATGTTGAGCAAGCCAATGAAACTTGGGTAAATCCTGTAGTGGATTTCTTCCAACGCTATGGTGCGCGTACAGCCTTGTTGCTCTTGGCGCTGATCGGAACCTATCGCATGTCAGATATTGTTTTGGGCGTCATCTCCAACGTTTTCTATCAAGAAAAAGGATTTTCTAAATCGGAAATTGCCTATGCGGTAAAGACTTTTGGCGTGATCGTGGCAATTGCGGGTGGCTTTTTAGGCGGGCTATTGGCTACTCGATTCGGTGTTGTTCGAATGCTTTTTTGGGGTGCGGTGTTATCCGCTTTAACAAATTTGGGCTTCTTGCTACTGGCGCAAGGAGGTCAGGATGTACGGTTACTGTATGTAGTGGTAGCGGCCGATAACCTTGCTGCTGGCTTTGCTAGTGCAGCATTCGTTGCTTTTTTGTCTAGTTTGACCAATGTGTCGTTCACCGCAGTGCAGTACGCTATATTTAGCTCGCTCATGACATTGCTGCCCAAGACCTTTGGAGGCTATTCGGGAGGGATCGTCGATGCGATGGGCTATGAAAACTTCTTCCTACTGACCACGCTTATGGGCTTGCCCGCATTGATCCTCGTTTTTTGGTCAAGCGTGTCATGCCCTTGGGCATAAATTCATAGCTTACGAGTTTGGCCGATACCCAACACTTGGCCTCACAGCACGGTTGATGTCTTTAATATTGCTGTTGGCCTACAATACACACAGATTCAGCAGCCCTATGCTGAGGTGTGGCGCGGCAGTAGATCCGCAAATACCCCATGAACTAGGGATTGTCGCCAATCGCAAAGTCGCCTATAAAGTGGTTTTAGTAAAAAATATCCAATACATCATCATGCAGCATCCTTTGTTGTATTTGGGACTAATCGGCTTTGAGCCGGAGGATGAATTGCGGCTGCGTCACGGCTTGGAACTCAAGGCGCAGCAAATAGCCTCCCTGGCAAGTCAGACCAATGCGCAGCGTCTCATCTGGCGGGTAGTAGATTTTCAAGAGGCAGATGCTTTGCTTATTTGTGGTGCTGGTGTTCAGCAAGGCTGGGGCAGTCATTTGGAATTCAGTGCAGCGCTTCAACGTGATGGCGCTCCTTTGGGGCTCGATTTGAACGCACTTAAACAGCCCTTTGCATTGAGTGATCAAGCGCGTTTGTGCGAGTTGGGTATGACAATCGGCAAGCCTTTGGAGTTGAATACGCGACAAGATGGCAGCATCGCCAGAGCCTTAATCGCATTTGAGACTATGCTGCGGCCGCTGCATAATTTGTATGCCTTGGCCTTAGAGCTGACGGCTCGGCAATCAGAACTTGATGCGAACCACACCTACCATTTGGAGCACAGCGCGAGCTTGCAGGCGATTGTTGATTTGCCAAGCGTCGTATTTTGATGAACCCTGCTGCGCGTGCACAGGACATGGAAGCCTGTGCATGGCTGCGCCGCCCGCGTTCGGCCAATTATGCGCCCGCAGAATTTTTGCAATGCAGTCTAGAGGAGATGGCTTGGCTGTATGCCATGCATTGCCCCGAGCCCAATTTACCGCAGCGCTACCTCAGCAAGCCCATTCATTTACGCAGAAGCCCGCGTGTGCGGCCATCGTTGCTATACCCTCGTCATGCACGTTTGCTGGATCGATTGGGTCAAAGCCCGCCCAGTATGGTGCAGCTGAGACATGATCTGCCGGCCTACGCGAGTTGGCTCGAACGGGATGTGTTTGCTTTGTACTTGACGCGCGCAATCAGCACCACGGCAGCAAGTCCAGACCTTGGAAATGGCAGCAGTTTGCCGGCACAAGGCTTAGACAAAACCAGCGCGTGGATGCTCGATCGCATGAGCCGCCGCAGCAACACCGTGGCAGGAGATCTCGATCCTCTGTACTGAGACTCGGCCGCCCAAGCTGGTCATATGGTTCAAGCCGTTTGTCGCGGCGCAAAGGTCTGCGCCTGAGCCAGTGGCCAATACAGGCGAAACACATTGTGCGTATCGCTCAAATCATCCTTGAGCAAGCTGCCTGCTTTCACTTGCGGGATCAAATTCGCTAGTAGACGTACTTCGTTGTCGTTCACGCGGCGCACGATGTGATGCGCGGTGATGTCGCCGGGATGCGACAAGCCTGCCGCTTGCACGATTTCTTTCAATGCATGCAAAGTTTGCGCATGAAAATTGGCCACGCGCTCGGCTTTGCTGGGCACATGCAGCGCTTGCTGGCGATGCGCGTCTTGCGTGGTCACGCCCGTGGGGCAATGTCCGGTGTGGCAGGCCTGCGCCTGAATACAGCCCAAGGCAAACATAAAGCCGCGCGCGGAATTGCACCAATCCGCGCCGAGCGCCATCATCCGCGCCATATCAAACGCGCTCACCACTTTGCCCGCGCAGCCGATCTTGATGCGATCACGCAGCCCTGCGCCTTTGAGCGTGTTGTGAACAAGCAGCAAGCCTTCTTGCAGCGGCGCACCCACATGATCGGTGAATTCCACGGGCGCAGCGCCCGTGCCACCTTCTGCGCCATCGACCACGATGAAATCTGGCACAAGATTGGTCTCGAGCATGGCTTTGACCAGTGCAAACCATTCCCAAGGATGGCCGATGCACAGCTTGATGCCCACTGGTTTGCCGCCTGAGAGTTCGCGCAATTGTTGAATGAAACCCATCATTGCAGCGGCGTGGAAAACGCGCTGTGCGCTGCGGGCGAGACGCAGTCAACACCCTGGGGCACGCCCCGCGCCTGTGCAATCTCTGCAGTCACTTTGGGCCCCGGCAACACGCCGCCATGCCCCGGCTTGGCACCTTGGCTGAGTTTGATCTCGATCATTTTGACCTGCGGATCACGGGCATTGGCGGCAAATTTCTCTGCATTGAATTGGCCTGCCTCATCACGGCAGCCGAAATAGCCCGAGCCGATTTCCCAAATCAAATCGCCGCCATGCGTGCGGTGGTGGGCGCTGATCGAGCCTTCACCCGTGTCATGCGCGAAGCCGCCGGTTTTTGCGCCTTGGTTGAGCGCCAAAATCGCATTCGCGCTCAGTGCGCCAAAGCTCATGGCTGAGATGTTGAAGACGCTGGCGCAATAGGGCTGTGAGCAGCCATTGCCCGTTTGACCAATCGTGATGCGAAAGTCTTGCGACTCAATGCGGCTGGGCGCCATGGAATGGTTGATCCACTCGTAGCCATCAGCGCTCACGTCAAGCTGCGTGCCGAAGGGGCGTTTGTCACTGTCGCCTTTGGCGCGGGCATACACCAAAGATCGTTGCGCCCGCGAGAAAGGTGCGGCTTCGTTGTCGCCTTCTAAAAAGTATTGGCGAATTTCGGGGCGAATGTATTCCAGCAAAAAGCGCATGTGGCCGATCACTGGATAGTTGCGTAGCACGGCATGGCGGTTTTGCCGCAAATCGCGCACACCCAAGGCACTCAAGCCCACAAACAGCAAGGTCCACAACCAACCCACGCCAAACACCAGCACGCAAAAAGCCCCAGCAAGGCCATGAAGATGCAAGCAAAAAAAGCGGCATAGCGCACCGGGGCGTGGCTGTTGGCGCGAGCGATCCATTGGGCAATCATGGCAATTACTTCCTCGTCAATGACGTTTAGTTTGCATCGTATCAGCGCAGCGGCATGATGTGAACCGCATCGAATGCCAGAGCCACGCGCACCGCGCTGCCGCTGTGCCAGCGCATGGCCACGACCTGCGAGGTGGCCAAGTTCAATTCCATCGTGTCGCTTGTCCCCTGAATATGCAGGCGGCATAGACTGATCTCGCCCAAAGGCAGCAGTTCGGTGAACGTGGCACAGAGCACATTGGCCTGCTCCGGCGCTGCTTCTGCATCGCCCAGCAGCCGCACCGCTTCCGCCGCCAAGACCCAAGTCACGGCGCTGCCGGCGCTGATTTTTGCTTTGTCGCGCACGATGAGGCGCGGTGCTTGGCTATCCAGTCCCCATTGCAGTTGCGCCCAACCGTCGGTTTGCGGATAAAACTGTCCACGGAAATGGTTGTGAATACCCACCAAATGCGCCACGCGGGCATTGCGCGGGCTGCTCATGATGTGAGAGGGGCTTGCCACTTGCAGGCTTGCGCCGCCATCAATGATCACAATGCGATGCGCCAAGCGTCGCGCCTCGTTCAAATCATGCGTGACCAAGACCATTGGAATTTTCAAACTGGCGCGAAGCTGCGCCAACTCCCGATACAGCACTTGCCGCATCGGTGCATCCACGGCTGAAAACGGCTCATCGAGCAACAACACGCCGCCTGCCGTGCCCTCGGGCG
>JAAUOI010000129.1 GCA_012036375.1 Allobrachymonas sp.
CGAGGCCAAGGTCAGCAAATAATTGGTGACGCTGTCACGATCACGCAGACGAGCAAACGCCAAGCGCATATTAGCAACGCTCTTGACCTTGGCCAGAGTGATCATGGGCTCAACGACACGGCGCAATTCTTTGGCCTTAGGGAGCGTTGTTTTGATGGCCTCGTGCTGAATCAGCGAGTTCATCATGTTGCGCAACATCGCTTGGCGATGCTCGCTGGTGCGGTTGAGTTTACGAAGTCCGTTTCCGTGACGCATGGTGCTTTCCTTTCAATAATTTAAACAGCACGCCGTATCAGGTACGCGCTGGTGCACTTTGCTGCTGAAGAATTCTTGTGAATGTTCAGCGTTTATCCAAGCCAGCTGGTGGCCAGTTTTCAAGACGCATACCTAGCGTGAGGCCACGCGAAGCAAGCACTTCTTTGATTTCGTTGAGCGACTTACGACCTAAATTCGGGGTCTTGAGCAACTCATTTTCGGTGCGCTGGATCAGATCACCGATGTAGTAAATATTTTCTGCTTTGAGGCAGTTGGCCGAGCGAACCGTGAGTTCAAGCTCATCAACTGGACGCAGCAAGATCGGATCGAATTGCTGGCTGCTACGCTGTGCAGGTGCGTCAAATGCAGCTAGCTCGCTGCCTTCGAGTTGTGCAAACACAGCCAGTTGCTCAACCAAAATCTTCGCCGAGGCACGCACAGCATCTTCAGCCGTGACTGCGCCGTTGGTTTCGATTTCCATCACGAGCTTATCGAGATCGGTGCGCTGCTCAACGCGAGCATTCTCTACCGCATAACTCACACGCTTGATCGGCGAAAACGATGCATCAAGGACGATACGACCAATCGATTTGCTTGGCTCGTCGCCATAGCGGCGCACGTTACCAGGCACATAACCACGACCTTTTTCCACCTTGATCTGGATGTCAAGTTTGCCGCCTTGCGACAGGTGCGCAATGGCGTGATCAGGGTTGACGATTTCCACATCATGCGGCGTTTGAATATCGCCAGCAGTCACCACGCCTTCGCCATCTTTGCGCAAGGACAAAGTCACTTCATCGCGATTGTGCAGTTTGAAGACCACACCTTTCAAGTTCAACATAATGTTCACGGCATCTTCTTGGACGCCATCAATCGTTGAAAACTCGTGCAAGACACCGGCAATGGTGACTTCTGTTGGAGCATAACCCACCATGGACGAGAGCAGGACGCGACGTAGCGCGTTACCCAGCGTATGGCCATAGCCACGCTCGAATGGTTCGAGAGTCACTTTGGCTTTGTTGCCGCCGAGCTGTTCAACTTGAATCGTCTTGGGTTTGAGCAGGTTAGTTTGCATGCATTCTTCCTTGTGTGTGCCCTCGGCTCGTTACACCGATAAGGCTGGAAATCCGCCATGTGCGTCCACATAGCGGGGCTGAAAACGAGTCGCATAAAGCGACTCGCTTCAAAAAATTAACGTGAATACAACTCGACGATCAACGATTCGTTGATGTCAGAGCCGAATTCGTCACGGTCAGGCACTTTCTTGAACGTACCTTCGGCCTTGTCTGCATTGACTTCAACCCATGCAGGGAAACCAATTTGACCTGCCAACTGCAAAGCCTCGGTCACGCGAATTTGCTTTTTGCTTTTCTCACGCACGGACACTACATCGCCTGCCTTGATCATGATCGAAGGAATATTCACGGCCTTACCATTGATCAAGATGGCTTTATGCGACACCAGTTGACGGGCTTCAGCGCGGGTTGAAGCAAAACCCATGCGGTACACGACGTTATCCAAACGGGTTTCCAAGAGGAACAGCAAGTTCGCGCCCGTATTGCCACGGCGGCGATCCGCTTCTTCAAAGTAACGGCGGAACTGACGCTCCAAAATCCCGTACATCCGCTTGACTTTTTGCTTTTCGCGCAATTGCAAACCGAAGTCGGAGGTACGTTGACCACTGGTACGGCCATGCTGGCCAGGCTTGGAGTCAAATTTGGCTTTATCCGAAATCGCACGACGTGCACTTTTCAGGAAAAGATCAGTGCCTTCGCGGCGAGAGAGTTTGGCCTTGGGGCCGAGTAGACGTGCCACTTGAATTTCCTTTTGAATGATCTGCTGTAGGGCTAGCTACAGGAGCCAAAAATCTCAAACCGAGGTCATATGTTTTTGGCGGTGGGCTTGCGGGTTTGCACCGATAGACGACACAACCCTCTATTATAGCCAAAGCCGCGATCATGCTTGAAGCACGAAACGCGGCTGTTGGCCGGGGACAACTTGTTGATGCTTCTTAGATGCGGCGACGCTTTTGTGGGCGGCAGCCATTGTGCGGCACAGGCGTCACATCACGGATAGAGGTGATGCGGATACCCAATGCACCCAAGGCACGAACTGAAGACTCTCGACCAGGGCCTGGGCCTTTGATCTCCACATCAAGGTTCTTGATGCCTTGCTCCATCGCAGCGCGACCAGCTTGCTCGGAAGCAACCTGAGCGGCGAAAGGAGTCGATTTACGCGAACCCTTGAAGCCTTGGCCACCCGACGAAGCCCACGACAAGGCATTGCCTTGGCGGTCTGTGATCGTGATGATGGTGTTGTTGAACGAAGCGTGCACGTGAGCAATACCGTCAGCAATGTTCTTGCGGACTTTTTTGCGCACACGCGAAGAAGCTGCGGCTGCGGATGCTTGCTGTTTAGCCATATTAATTCTCTCTTAGCTCGGCTTATTTCTTCAGGGACTGCGCTGCACGACGCGGACCTTTGCGGGTGCGTGCATTCGTGCGAGTGCGCTGACCACGCACAGGCAGACCACGGCGATGACGGAAACCACGGTAGCAACCGATGTCCATCAAACGCTTGATGTTCATGGTCGTCTCGCGGCGTAGATCGCCTTCGATCGTAATGCCAGCTATAGCATCACGAATTTTTTCCAGATCGCCATCGGTGAAGTCTTTCACCTTCTTTGAATAAGCGATGCCCGTGGCTTCGCAAATTTTGCGTGCGGTGGTGCGACCGATACCAAAAATGGCGGTCAGGCCAATTTCAGCATGTTGGTGCGGTGGAATGTTGATACCAGCGATACGTGCCATATCAGTCCTCTAAACTTTCTCGTCGGATATTAAAAAATCAACCTTGACGCTGTTTGTGGCGCGGATCTGTACAGATCACGCGAACCACACCCTTGCGGCGGATGATTTTGCAATTGCGGCAAATTTTCTTGACCGAAGCCGAAACTTTCATGTCATTCTCCTAAAACTCTGTCAATCCAATTACTTGGCGCGGAACACAATACGTGCCCGCGTCAAATCGTAAGGTGTTAACTCTACGGTGACCTTATCACCGGGCAAGATACGGATGTAATGCATTCGCATCTTGCCAGAAATATGTCCTAGCACGACGTGCCCATTTTCCAACTTCACTCGGAAGGTTGCATTGGGAAGGTTCTCCACAATCTCACCTGCCATTTGAATCACATCGTCTTTTGCCATTCTCTCGAATTCCTAAATTTTCATTAGGACGCCTTGAAATTAGCTTTTTTCAGCAAGGATTCGTATTGCTGACTCATCATGTAGTTTTGCACTTGAGACATAAAGTCCATGGTCACAACCACGATAATGAGCAAAGATGTGCCACCAAAATAGAAAGGCACGTTGTACTTCAAAATCAGAAACTCAGGCAGTAAACAAACTGCAGTAATGTAAGCCGCACCCACTAATGTCAACCTGAGCAAAATCTTGTCAATGTAGCGCGCGGTTTGGTCACCAGGGCGAATGCCCGGAATGAATGCGCCGCTTTTCTTCAAATTATCAGCTGTTTCACGGCTATTGAACACCAAGGCCGTGTAGAAAAAGCAGAAGAAAATAATCGCTGCTGCATAAAACATGATGTAAATCGGCTGACCTGGTGTCAACATGCCAGCAATGTCTTTAAGCCAGCGCATGGATTCACCTGAGCTGAACCAACTCACGACGGTTGCAGGCAACAAAATAATCGAAGAAGCAAAATCGGGGGGATCACGCCAGCCATATTGAGCTTCAAAGGAAGGTGTGACGATTGGCCACCATATACTTTATTGCCCACTTGGCGTCTTGCGTAATTAACCAAAATCTTGCGTTGACCACGCTCTACGAACACCACAAAATACGTGACGAGCACCACGAGCGCAACGATGATGATTGCAATGATGATACTCATCGCACCAGTGCGCACCAACTCCAGCAAGCCACCAATTGCGCTCGGTAAACCTGCCGCAATACCCGCAAAAATCAAAATAGAAATACCGTTACCCAAACCGCGCTCAGTAATTTGCTCACCCAACCACATTAAAAACATGGTACCAGCGGTCAAACTCACCATAGTGGCCATACGGAAACCAAAACCAGGCTGTAAAACCAAACCGGCAGAGCCTTCCAAAGCTAGCGCAATGCCTAATGACTGGAAAATCGCCAATCCCAAGGTGCCATAGCGCGTGTATTGCGTGATCTTGCGGCGACCTGCTTCGCCCTCTTTTTTCATTTGCTCAAATGTGGGCACCACATAACTGAGCAACTGCATGATGATCGAGGCTGAAATGTAGGGCATGATGCCCAATGCAAAAATCGTAAAGCGAGATAACGCGCCACCTGAGAACATGTTGAACAAGCTCAGGATGCCACCCTGCTGGCCTTGGAAAAGTGCTTTGAGCTGCGTTGGGTCAATCCCGGGCACAGGGATATGCGCACCGATACGGTACACCACAAGTGCAAGCAACAAAAAAGACGAGCCGACGACGCAGATCGCCGAACTTGCCAGTTTTTGCAATTTGTGCAGGATTGGTTGCCACGAAGCTCAGTGCCTTGTCTAAATCAATTCAACAATTACTCAGCCAAAGTGCCGCCAACGGCTTCGATGGCTGCTTTTGCGCCCGCAGTTGCACCGATGCCTTTGAGCTTAACCGCTTTGGTCAAGCTGCCAGATTTGATGACTTTGACCACTTTGGCCATTTCGCCAACCAAGCCTGCCTGCTTCAAGCTCAACAAATCCACATCTGCTGCGCCCAATTTTTCGAGCGCGGTGAGGGTGATTTCAGCGTTGAATGCCAACTTGTGTGATTTGAAACCACGCTTAGGCAAACGACGCTGCAAAGGCATTTGACCGCCTTCGAAGCCAACCTTGTGGTAGCCACCCGAACGGGATTTTTGACCTTTATGGCCACGACCTGCAGTTTTACCGAGACCGGAACCGATACCGCGACCGACGCGGCGACGCGCTTTTTTAGCGCCGTCAGCTGGAGAAATGGTATTGAGTTGCATTAGAGCACCTTGACCAAATAGGCGATCTTGTTGATCATGCCGCGCACTGCGGGCGTGTCTTCGAGTTCAGAGACAGAATTGATTTTGCGTAGACCCAAACCACGCACAGTGGCGCGATGGGATTCTTTGCAGCTGATAGGGCTCTTGACGAGCTGCACTTTGACTTTGGCTTGCGTTGTCATGATGATTCCAATCAAGCAAACAGATCTTCAACGCTCTTGCCGCGCTTGGAGGCAACTTCGCCTGCCGTGGTGGATTTTTGAGCGCATCGAGCGTTGCACGCACGAGGTTGTAAGGATTGGTCGAACCGTGGCTCTTAGCCACGATATCGGTGATACCCACCACTTCAAACACAGCGCGCATTGGGCCGCCAGCGATGATGCCCGTGCCCTTAGGGGCAGGAGACATCATGACGTTAGAAGCGCCATGCTGGCCATACACACGGTGATGCAAAGTGCCATTCTTGATGGAGCACTTGAGCATGCCGCGACGAGCTTGCTCCATCGCTTTTTGTACAGCCACTGGCACTTCTTTCGACTTGCCTTTGCCCATGCCAACGCGACCATCACCGTCACCAACCACGGTCAATGCTGCAAAACCGAGGATACGACCGCCCTTGACCACTTTAGTGACGCGATTGACCGCGATCATCTTTTCGCGCATGCCGTCTTCTGGGCCTGCTGCAGGAGCGTTTGCTTGTAATTTAGCCATAAAATTTCTTCGCTTATCCGACTGTGCGCTTAGAACTGGAGGCCGGCTTCACGCGCGGCTTCTGCGAGCGCTTTCACGCGACCGTGGTAGGCGAAGCCTGCGCGATCAAACGCAACCTTCTCAACACCAGCAGCTTTTGCTTTTTCAGCAATGCGCTTGCCAACAGCGGTGGCTGCTGCGGCATTACTGCCTTTGCCGCCGAGGGCTTTCGACACATCAGCCTCTGCCGTGGATGCAGTTGCCAGCACTTTGGAACCGTCGCCAGAGATGACTTGGGCGTAAATGTGCGTATTGGTACGATTGACCGACAAGCGGGCAATGCCTTGGGTGGCGATGCGAATGCGGGTTTGACGCGCACGGCGCAAACGCTGTTCTTTTTTGTTCAGCATGTTTGCACTCCTTATTTCTTCTTAGTTTCCTTGATCGTGATCTTTTCATCCGAATAACGGATGCCTTTGCCTTTATAGGGCTCAGGAGGACGCACGGCGCGGATTTCAGCAGCGATCTGACCGACACGTTGACGGTCAGCGCCTTTGATGATGATTTCGGTTGGGACAGGAGTTGCGACCGTAATACCTGTTGGCATCACGAAATCAACTGGATGAGAGTAACCTACTGCGAGATTGAGCTTGGCACCTGAGGCAGCAGCTTTGTAGCCCACGCCAACAAGATTCAGTTTTTTCTCAAAACCTTTGGTCACACCGGTCACCATGTTGTTAACCAACTGGCGCAGCGTACCGCTCATGGCATTGGCCTCGCGCGACTCATCAGCAGGCGCAAAGCTGATCTTGCCAGCATCGTTTTTGACTTGCACGAGGGCGTGAGAGGCAACAGAGAGCGTGCCCCCAGTTCCTTTAACGCTAATCTTGTCGGCAGCAATCGTGACTTCCACACCAGAAGGTACAGTCACAGGCATTTTTCCTACGCGGGACATGTTTTTATCTCCTTCGCGTTAGGCTACGTAGCACAGCACTTCGCCGCCCACGCCGGTGGCGCGTGCTTTGCGATCCGTCATCACACCTTGCGGGGTGGTAACGATGGCGATGCCCAAGCCGTTCATGACTTGAGGGATACTGCCCGAACCCTTGTAGACGCGCAGACCGGGGCGGCTCACGCGCTCCAGACGCTCGATCACAGGGCGACCAGCATAATATTTCAGGGCGATTTCCAACTCAGACTTGCCATCAGCAGCATTCACTTTGAAGCCGTCGATGTAGCCTTCGTCTTTCAGCACCTGTGCAATCGCCACTTTCAGCTTGGATGCTGGCAGCGATACGGAGGTTTTGGCGACCATTTGCGCATTGCGGATGCGCGTCAACAGGTCGGCGATAGGATCACTCATGCTCATGTTTGTATTCCTTCGCTCGATTACCAGCTAGCCTTGGTCATGCCGGGGATTTCACCGGCAAAAGCCATCTCACGTACCTTCATGCGACCTAAGCCAAACTGGCTATAGGTACCACGGGGACGACCCGTGATTTCGCAGCGGTTGCGCTGGCGATTGGGATTGGCATTACGTGGGAGCTTATTGAGGCCCAAACGTGCTGCCATTTGCTCTTCGGGCGATTTGCTCACATCAGAAGCGGTTGCCTTCAATTCGGCATACTTCTTGGCGAACTTGGCGGCCAATTTTTCGCGCTTGAGTTCGCGCTGGATGAGCATCTCTCGCTTCAATCCATGATGGGCTTGCCGGCTAAGGTTCCCCACGGAGTCAGGGCTAGCCCCATTCGTGAGCAGTGTCTTTTGCAAATGTTCACTCAGCTGCTTACGGAGATCCTCTACGGTCTGGTCTTCCAACTGGACCTGGTACCTGGTTTGCGCCTCAGACCGCCACTGCGCCCAGAAGCCAGGGTGTAATCAGCGAGAGGGCGCGCAGCATTGGGTCCTGCGGCGTGCCCACCACCCGATCTCCGTAGCGGGTCACAAAGTCGTTAATCACTTCAGTTTCCGTCATGCC
>JAAUOI010000130.1 GCA_012036375.1 Allobrachymonas sp.
GAAACTCTTCGATCGTGGTGCAGATGCACAGCGCACGGGTGACCTGCGCAGCTTGCATGCAGCACGAATCGCAGGCAAATCGCCTCGCAATTCAGGAAAGTTCAGATGGCAATGGGAATCGGTAAACACAGCGCAGTCTTTCGGCGCAAGGCTCAAATCGTCTGCGTTGGACGGTCTGATCCTAAATGTGCGCCCAAGAGTTGCTCGATTTTGATTTTGAGCAGCTTGGATTTTTCGTCTGAGGGAAAGCGAATGCCGATGCCCTGGGTGCGATTACCTGCGGCTTTGGCGGGCGTGACCCAAGCAACTTTGCCAGCTACCGGATAGCGCTGCGGATCTTCAGGCAATGTGATGAGGACATACACATCATCGCCCAGCTTGTATTCTTTGGCCGAGGGAATGAACATACCGCCGTCGGTGAACTGAGAAATGTAGGCGGCATACAGCGCAGCTTTTTCTTTGATCGCGAGCTGAATCACACTTGGGCGCGGTGTGCTGCCAGGACTCGGAACTGCGGCGGAGGGGGCGGAGGTGCTCATACCCTAGAGTTTAAGCACAGTTTGGCTTGGCTGACCATATCCTCAATCAAGAGATCGGGTTTGAAGGGGTGCTCAATCTGGCGCGACAGACTGACAAGCTGTTTGCTCCAAGCCGTCAAGGCGCGGGCGGGCGGGGCTTTGGGTAAATCTTGGACTTGGAAAAAGCGTGGCGCTGCGCCGAGCTTGCTGGCCCACAGATCGTGGCAGAGCTTGTGCATCGCATCGAGAAGTTGCGCCGGACTCCATTGCGCCACGGCTTGCATCTGCCCTTTGTGCAAGGCCAAGGGCAGCTTGTGCCACTGCACGGCCAGACCGCTTTGCACAAGCGCCAAGGCATCGCCAGGGCGCTGGCCGCTGGCATGCAAAGCCATCTCGAGCTCGGGTGCCGTCGCTTGGGTCTGTTGGGTTAACCATTGAATGGCCTGCGCTTGGCTAGGGGCGGTCAAAGCAAAGGCTTGGCAACGGCTACGAATTGTGGGCAAGAGCTGATGCGCAGCTTCAGTGGCGAGCACGAAGCGCAGGCGCCTTGCGGTTCTTCCAGCGTCTTGAGCAAAGCATTCGCTGAAGCCAGATTGAGCTGCTCTGCTGGATACACCAATATCGCTTTGCCGCGCCCGCGCCCGCTGGTCAGCTCCGCAAACGCCACCGCTTCACGCACGTCGTCAATGCGAATGTCTTTACTGGGCTTGCGCTTTTTGCCATCTATATCGCTTTGCGCCTTTTCACTCAGTGGCCAGCCTAGGGCGAGCATCACCGTTTCGGGCATCAGCACCAACAAATCGGTATGGCTGCGTGCACGAATTTGTTGGCAACTGGCGCATTGACCACAGGCACCCTCCCCTGTGGCAAGGCGCTCAGGCAAATCAGCCGCCTCGCAGAGCCAGCTTTGCGCGATGGACAGCGCCAATTCATACTGACCCAAGCCCGATGCACCATGCAACAGGAGCGCGTGGGCGGGGCTGGCCAAGAGTTGATTGCGCTGTGCAGCAAGCCAATGAGGCAGCTCGCCTTGCGAATCAGCGACGACGGCTTCGCTCATACCAAATACCCTCGTGCGCGTACAGCCGCCATGACTTGTTCTCGCACTTCAAGCAAAGCCGCGTTGCCATCAATGCGCGCAAACCTTTGCGGCTGTGCGGCCACTCGGCTTTCATAGCCCGATGCCACACGCTCGAAAAACGCGATGTCCTGCGATTCAAATTTATCGGGCTGACGCGCAACGGCCAAGCGTTGCGCAGCCACCTGCGGCGGCACGTCGAAGAGCAGCGTGAGATCAGGTTGAAGCAGGTTTTCAAAAAGTGGATTTTTGAAGCCAAATCGGCTTCTAGACGGCATGAATCCTGCGCGAAGTGCTCTAATTTTAATAGCACGCCTGAGTCAAACCCACGCCCCGCACCTTGGTAGGCAAAGCTCGCATCCGTGAAACGATCACACAACACCACATCACCCCGTGCAAGCGCGGGCGCAATGACTTGAACAATATGCTCGCGCCTTGCAGCAAACACCAAGAGCGCCTCGGTCATCGCATCCATCGGCTCGTGCAAGATCAGCTCGCGCAGCTTCTCTGACAACGCTGTGCCGCCGGGCTCGCGCGTGAGCACGAGCTGCTGCCCGGGCTGCAGTTGCTGACGAAACGCCACAGCCAATGCCTCAACATGACTCGATTTGCCTGCGCCGTCGATGCCTTCAAAACTGATAAAAATGCCACTCATGCAAGCATTTTAGTGGGGTGGCTCAAGCTCGCGTGCAGTCGTTACTCCGCGCTAAAAAAATCCGCGATCACGCTGCGCAACCAGCGGTTCGCTGGATCGGTGTGCACTTTTCGATGCCAAAACATTTTTCAGCTCAAACGCCGGCATATTCACTGGATGCGGCAGCACATGCAAACCATAGGTCTTCGCGCATTGCTCGGCCAGTTTCTCAGGCACTGTGGCGATCAAATCACTGTGACTCACCAAATGCGGGACGCTCAAAAAATTCGGCACGCGCAAGCGCACTTTGCGCTGCAAGCCCGCATGCGACATCGCTTGCAAGCGCTCATCGGCCTTGGTATGCCCCGTGCCCTCGGCGCGGATGGCGATGTGCTCGGCATTGAAAAATTTCTCCAAACTTAGCACGGGCTTTTTGCCAGCGAGCAGGGGATGATCGTGCCGCGCGATGCAGGCGTAGCGCTGAGTAAAGAGGCGGCGCTGGTGCAAGCCATCGGTCACATCGGGCAACCAGCCAATAGCCAAATCCACTTGACCTTGCGCCATCGCAGTGGTCATGCCGCTAGCGGCAGCAAGATTTTTGGCTTGACTGTCTCGCAAGGTCTCCAGTGTGAGACCTGGCGCAGCTTGCGCGATGTGCGCGAGCAAAGTGGGTAAAAAGACAATTTCACCAATGTCTGTCATGGCAATGCGGGCTTGCCATGGTGTGCGCGCGGGATCAAAGGCCGCTTTGGTTTGCAAAGATTGTTCAATCGCCGCCAAGGCAGGCTGCAAGCTCGCTTGCAGTTCTCTGGCAAACGCTGTGGGCTCCATACCTGAGGGTGCGCGCGTGAGCAGCTCGTCGCCCAAAGCTTTGCGCAGTCTGGCCAGCGCATTGCTCACTGCGGGCTGCGAGAGCTGTAAACGTTGCGCGGCTGTGGCCACGCGCCGCTCTTGCATCAGCACGTTTAACACACGCAGCAAATTCAGGTCAAGGCCAAAAAAATCAGTTGAATGCTTCGTTTGGGGAGACAGTCGTTTCATGGCTAGATCATCTCGCTGATTAAGTCTTCATCAACATTCATATTGTGAATATTTGATCTTATCTTCTAACGCTTGGCAAATACGCAGTCTTGCGCGACACTTTCGGCATGAATGCCCCTTTGTCGAACAACCTCTTGTCGCCTGACCCGCTTCAGTCCAGCCAGCCCATGTTCTGGGGCAACGCACCCACCAGCCGCGCCCCCGGTCGGATGTATACCGATGCGCAGGTCTATCACAAAGAACTTGAGGCACTGTTCTATAGCAAGCATTGGTGCTACGTTGGTCTCGAATGCGAGATTCCTAAAGCAGGCGATTTCAAGCGCTCAAAAATTGGCGAGCGCAGCGTGGTGATGGTGCGCGAGCGCGGGCGGCCGGGGCAGCCCGACTCCATTCACGTTTTAGAAAACCGCTGCGCGCATCGCGGCGTGCAATTCGTGCGCGAGCGCTCGGGCAATGCGAGGAGCTTTGTGTGCCCGTATCACCAATGGACTTACAAGCTCAATGGCGATTTGGTGGGCCTCACCTTCCGCCAGGGCGTAGAGGCGGTGGATGAATGCGGGGAGAAGATCAAGCAAGGCGGTATGCCTGAGGATTTTCAGCTTTGCGATCATGGATTGACGAAGCTGAAAGTGGCGCGGCGCGGCGGTGTGGTTTTGCGTCGTTTGACCCGGATGTGGAGTCGTTTGAAGAGTATTTGGGCGCCGATGTGCTCGCTTATTTCGACCGCATTTTTCACAAGCCTTTGAAGCTCTTGGGTATCAACCGTCAACGCATTCCCGCCAACTGGAAGCTGATGCAAGAAAACATCAAAGATCCTTATCACCCTGGCCTCTTGCACACCTGGTTCGTCACCTTTGGCCTCTGGCGGGCTGATCAGAAAAGCCAGATGATCATGGACACACACCACCGTCACGCTGTGATGGTGAGCCGGCGAAACGACGCGGTCACGAGCAACATCGCCGCAAACGTGACGAGTTTCCGCGAAAACATGAAGTTGCATGACGACCGCGTGCTCGATGTCGTGCCCGAAGGGTGGTGGAAGCTGCATTGCCCCGTGCAAAAGCTGGAGATCACGCCCACTGTGACGATGATGACGCTGTTTCCTTCGCTGATCATTCAGCAGCAGGTCAACAGCCTGTCCACACGGCATATCCAGCCCGGTGAGCGAGGGCGTGTTTGATTTTTGTGTGGACGCATTTTGGCTTTGAAGATGATTCTGAAGACATGACGCGCCGCCGTCTGCGTCAAGCCAATCTCTTCGGGCCAGCGGGTTTTGTGAGCGCGGACGATGGCGAAGTGATTGAATTTGTGCAGCAGGCTTATCGCGCGAATGGCCAAGCGCGCACGGTCAGCGAGATGGACGGTCAAGAGGTAAAGAACACCGATCACAACGTGACGGAGACACTCATTCGCGGCATGTATGAATACTGGCGTAAATCGCTTTCCATCTGATTTTCACTCCATTTTTAAAGCTTTTTAAGCACCTAGCCGGCATAAAACCTGCGCAGAGTGCTATTAAATTCATAGTATGGAATTTTTTACTTATCTCCAACTCACAGAGTTGCTCCAACGCAGCGCAGCGCTTTTGGACAGCAACGATCTCTCCACCTGGCCCGATCTTTTCATACCCGATGGCCGCTACAAGCTGCAATCGCGCGAAAACTTCGATGCGAGCTTGCCGCTGTGCATCATGGATTACGAAAGCCAAGGCATGCTGCGTGATCGGATTTACGGCGTACAAAACACGATTTACCACGATCCCTATTCGCAGCGGCATGTGTGCAGCGCGCCTTTGATCGGCTCATTCACTGATTCCGAGATTCAGTGCGAGAGCAGCTACATCGTGACCCGTACACAGCGCGACGGCATGCCGCAGATCATCAGCACGGGGCGCTACATGGATGTCATCGTTCGTGATGGTGATGCTTTGCGGTTCAAATCTCGGACGGCTGTTTATGACAATGATTTGCTGCCGAATTCGGTGATCAAACCGATTTGAGGTTTGTACCTGCGCCAGAGCATGCTGCGTATCCGTGCGCCCCGAACTGCGGCTCCTTCGGGGGAGCATCTGCAGTACTCGCTTTCAAAGGCCGCAAAACAACTCGCTTCGCTCAAACACGTTTTTGCTAAAGCGCGATGCGCTTTACCTTTGAAAGCTCCGTGCTTCGAGCCCGCAGTCCTGATGGGGCGCACAGATACGCAGCATGCTCTTGCACGAGAGGGACTTGTTGGGGCTTTTAGAAACAAACTACGCGCATCCTTCCCCGCTCGGGTAGAGCTTGTCAAAGCCTCTTTGCAACAGCAGCATCGCTATCATTGAGCAATGGCCTCTATCAAACCCCTACGCGGCACACGCATCCTCAGCATCGCCTTCAACCTGCCCGGCCCCGCCGCCTTGATGCGGCTCAAAGCCCTGGGGGCAAGCTGCACGAAGCTCGAATCGCCTGCTGGCGATCCGATGAACGCGTACTCCAAGCCAGCCTACAAGCAGATGCACGAAGGCGTGAAAATCGTCTCTGCGGATCTCAAAACCGAGCGCGGCATGGCGAAATTGCACAAGCTCTTAGCCAAAACAGACGTCCTCATCACCTCATTTCGCCCCAGCGCCCTCGCCCGCCTAGGTATGCGAATGGAGGCGCTGACACAAGCCCACCCGCAACTCAGCTTGGTCAGCATCGTCGGCGACACCGCCGCCCCAGAAGTGCCCGGCCACGATCTCACCTACATGGCCGAACATGGCCTCGTCACCGGCCTAGAACTGCCGCCCACGCTGTTTGCCGACATGGGCGGCAGCTTGCTGGCCGTTGAAGCCGTGCTCGCCGCCGTCATCCAACAACGCGCCACGGGCCGCAGCAGTCAACAAACCGTTGGCCTCAGCCAAGCCGCGCAATACCTCGCCTTGCCTAGACATTGGAAACTCACCACGCCCGACGGCATCATCGGCGGCGCACATGCCTTCTACCAAGTCATGCCCTGCAAAGATGGCCGCGTCGCCATGGCCGCGCTGGAGCCGCATTTCGCCACGCGATTGGCCAAGTTGGTAGGCCACACGCTGACCCGCCCTGAAGAAATCTTGAACGCCACTTTGAAAAAGAAGACACGCGCCTTCATGAAACGACACGGCTGCCAAGAGCTTGCCACGCTCGCCGAGCAACATGATGTGCCCATGCATGTGTTGCCTATGGCTGTTGAGCCCATTCAAAGCAGCAATCTCAACTCCCCCGCAGCCGCCTGCATCTGAGCCAAATACGCTTTTTGCAGCGCGTCGCTGGATTGAGGGGGATGGTTTTGGGCGTTGGTGAGCACGAGGTTCATGGCGGCGACGACTCGGTTTTGTGCGTCGTATAAAGGAACGGCGAGGGCATAGACGCCGAGCTCGTGTTCCTGGTGGGCTTCGCTGAAGCCTTGCTGGCGGGCGGCATCGATCAGGCGGCGCAGGGGCGCGGCGCGGGTGGTGGTGTGGGGGGTGAGTTGGGCGCGCGGGTGGGATCCGCTTGATCGAGGCGATCCCTCGCTACTTCGACCTCCGCGTCGAGGTCGGCGAGTCGGGTGCCGATGGCCCGCTCGGTGATGGTGAAGGCGCCCCCGAAGGCCTCGCCGATGGCGATGTACATGCCACCGATACCGAGCAGGCCCATGGCCGCCGCCACCGGCAGCGCCGCCGGATGCCGCCTGTGGGGCCGCCCCGCGCACCATCGTCTCGAACAGGGATTTCGCGTCGAACATGGCCGCCTCGTCGGTTCGCTCTGAAGGTCGTGCACGGGATCAGGATCGCGCACCCGCACCGTGTAGTCGCCGCGGACCAAGACCACAAGCGACGTGGCGTGTTGGCGCGCTAAGCTCAGCTGCGCCGCACACGGAACGACCGGGTTCGCTGGTTTGCCCTCCAGGGCAAGCGTTACACCCGCTCCATCTTCTGCGGTTGTCGCTTGCGTACGTGGGCAATTCGACGTAACGTGCCTAAGCAGTAGGCACCACTTATAAACGCACAATAAACAGGCAGATCAGACCGCACGTGGCGAAACCTGCTCTCGAAATCGGCACCATTGCCTTGCGCCACGCGGTCGCGCTGGCCCCCATGTCCGGCGTCAGCGACCTGCCGTTCCGGCGCCTCGCCCATCGGCTTGGAGCGGGCCTTGTCGTGTCTGAGATGGTGGCCTCGGCCGAACTGGTAAAGGCGCGGCCAGACGTCGTACGTCGGGCGCGTGGTGGCGCGCCGGGTGAGGCGCGTCCGTTCGTGATGCAGCTTGCCGGACGCGAGGCGCATTGGATGGCCGAGGGTGCGCGCGTTGCCACCGCCATGGGCGCCGACGTGATCGACATCAACATGGGCTGCCCGGCCAAGGAAGTGACCGGGATGCTCGCGGGTTCGGCCCTGATGCGCGACCTCGACCATGCGCTGAGCCTGATCGAGGCGACGGTCGCCGCGGTCAGCATCCCCGTAACACTCAAGATGCGGCTGGGTTGGGACGATAAACTTCGCAACGCGCCTGAACTTGCCCGCCGCGCTGAAGCTGCCGGCGTGCGGCTCGTCACGGTTCACGGCCGCACACGGTGTCAGTTCTACAAGGGCAGCGCCGATTGGGCCGCTGTCCGCGAGGTCAAGGACGCGGTGTCAATCCCCGTCATCGTCAACGGCGACATCACAACGCCAGC
>JAAUOI010000131.1 GCA_012036375.1 Allobrachymonas sp.
GCCACCCGAGAAGATCAGCAAGCAACTCAAAGTGGGCGAGTTCACAGCTGCGCGGATTGTGGGCACGCAGGGGCATGATTTGGTCGCGTTGCCAGTGTGATTTTTAGGCATTTTGAGTAGTTTGCCGGCGTGAAATAAGCGCAGGGTGCTATTGAATTTATAGTAGTCAACTCGTACTTGACTGCATGGTTTAGCGCTTTTTTAGACTGCTAACAAAAATGCTGGCCATCGAAAAAATGAAAACAATGAACCAAAGATAAACCGGCGATAGCGCCAGCAAGTATTGACTGCCCTCAGTGTATTGGTCGTCGTAGCAAGCGACGGATACGACGGACAGCAGTGAGGTGGCGCTGAGGCTCAATAGGTTGGAGGATAAATAGGTGCGACTTCGCCAAGTGATCCAGCCAATGAGCAAATACGGGGCGATTAAAGCGATGGCGTAGGCGATTGAGAAAAAATTTGCCCGATACATTGTCCAGAGCATGGCAGCAATGCCTATCAAGCTTGCAAGTGTAGAAATCAGAAAACCAAGTTTCGGTTCGATATTTTTCATTTGTGCACATCCTTGTAGGCCAGCATATCCAGCAGCCGCTGTTCTTTCTCATCTTCAAAACCGCAGGTATCAATCCAATCCCTGGGGTTTTCATAGGTGCCAAAGAGCATGTCCCACCAAGTGATGTCGCCGTAGTTGTTTTTGTGGCGGCCGTATTGGTGGTGGATGCGGTGCATTTCGGGGCGTTGGAAGATGTAGCCGATCCAGCGGGGTGTCTTGATGTTGGTATGGTAGAAAAATTCGCCCAGCGCGGTGCACAGGGTATAAATAGCGGCAGCTTCGAGTGATAAGCCGAGCAGTGAATACACCAGCAATGCGCCAATGATGGAGTTCACCACCATCTCGCCGGGATGCGTTGTAAAACGAGGCGATGACTTCTAAGCGCTGCGGGCTGTGGTGAATTTGGTGAAACAAGCGCCAAAGCCCATCGTTTCATGGCGCAGGCGATGCCACCAATAAAAAAATACAAGTGGCGATGAAGTAAGCAATCAAACCGCCCGCAGCAGGCGATACATGGGCTGACAGATTAAACAGCGAGGCCGAGGCCAGCCATTTCTCCCAAGTGATTCCGGCGAGCAAAACGACGCCAAGCTGCGCCGCATTGATGAGCAACACACGGGTGGGCCAAGTTTTAACGCGCGGCAGCGGCCAGCCGGGCATGCATCGCTCCAAAACGAAGCAGAAAACGAAAGCTGAAAAAATAACGGTCAACATACGACTCCTTAACCGCAATCTGTGCGGTGATCGGGAGTGTCTGATGCCGTCGTGATTGAAGCGAAATGAAGTGTGGCCGTGTGACTGATTTACACCCGGGGTAGCAAGGCGTGGTACTTTTGGGGCTTAAGGAGGCGCATCCGGATCAATCGCCAGCGCTACCTTGGCGCGGTGCTGGGCGGCTTGGAGTTCGCCTTCGAATTGTTCTTTTTCGTTGAGCTGCATGGCGGCATCGATGGCCAGGCGTTTGACGTTGACGCGGAAGTTACGGTAGACGACGGCGCTGATGACGGTGACGAGTTTGTAGGCCAGATCGGGGCGGCGCTGGGCGAGCTGGTCGATGCTGGCGGCGGTGAACAGGGCGCATGCCACATCGCCATCGGCCACGTAGCGGGCGTAGCGTTTGGTGGCATGTACAGCGCATCGGTGCCAAACACGCAGCCGGGCGTTTCTACATTGGCTACCAAGGGGGCGCGTCCGTCGGGCAGGGCGATTTCAACGCGCACGTTGCCTTCAATGACGAGGAAGCAAGGCGCTTGTGCTAGTGGATCACCGAAGTTGGACAACACATCGCCGCTCGCCCAATACTGATACTGCGCCATGGCTGCGATGTTTGCAGCATCGGCTTGGCTCAATTGCGCAAAATTGAGTTGCTCGGCTTGCGCCAGCAGATGGTCAGCGCAGATGGGGTGTAAATAAGCTTGAGACATGAATAGGTCAGTATGGCATGCGGGAGCAGGGCATGACATTCGTGAGAACGCGAAGGAGGGACTTGGGATACGCCACGAGAACTAAGCCAAATCGGCCTCTTGTCAGCATGAAATATGCGTTGAGTGCTATTGTTTGGAGTGATCCAGGACTTGACGGCCATGCACCAAAAGAGTATTTCGCCTCAAATACACTTATTTGGTGCAATGCACTAAATAAGTGCAAAATCGATTGATGGTATTTGCAGATCACGTACGTGGCGATCCGCACAAACTGAGCAATCGGTCTGAAAAATCGCGCACAATCAATGGTTTCGCGTTGGGCTAAGTGTGCACTGTTCTGTGGCACGCATCGTGCATACAGTTTTGCCAAGAGCGAAGACTCGAAAATTTTATCAACCCATCCAACCCCTAGGAGCATTTGATGGCCAAGACCGTCGCAGACGTGATGCAAATGGTGAAAGACAACGAAGTCAAGTTTGTTGACTTCCGCTTCACCGATACCAAAGGCAAAGAGCAGCACGTCACCGTGCCGGTCTCGCATTTCGACGAAGGCAAATTCAAAGACGGTCACGCGTTTGACGGCTCTTCGATTGCGGGTTGGAAGGGCATTGAAGCCTCCGACATGCTGTTGATGCCTGATGCTAATACCGCCAACATCGATCCCTTCTTTGAAGAGACCACGATGATCATGAGCTGCGATGTGCTCGAGCCCGGTGATGGCAAGGCTTACGACCGCGATCCACGCTCGATCGCCAAGCGCGCCGAAGCCTACTTGAAATCCAGCGGCCATGGCGATGCTGCCTACTTCGGCCCAGAGCCAGAATTCTTTATCTTCGACGACGTGCGTTGGGGCTCCGATATGAGCGGCTCTTTCGTCAAGGTTGACGAATACGAAGCGCCCTGGAACACCGGCAAGAAAATCGAAGGCGGCAACAAAGGCCACCGTCCCACCGTCAAGGGCGGCTATTTCCCCGTACCTCCCGTTGACAGCACGCAAGACATGCGCGCTGAAATGGTGTTGATCCTCGAATCGCTGGGCATCCCTGTTGAAGTGTTCCACCACGAAGTAGCGGGCGCTGGCCAAAACGAAATCGGTACGAAATTCAGCACGCTGATCCAGCGCGCCGACTGGTGCCAGCTGCAAAAATACGTGATCTGGAACGTGGCCAATGCCTATGGCAAAACGGCCACCTTCATGCCCAAGCCCCTCGTTGGCGACAACGGCTCTGGCATGCACGTTCACCAATCCGTCTGGAAAGATGGCAAAAACCTGTTTGCTGGCAACGGCTACGCAGGCCTGTCTGATTTCGCCCTGTACTACATCGGCGGCATCATCAAGCACGCCCGCGCCCTGAACGCCATCACCAACCCCGGCACCAACAGCTACAAGCGCTTGGTTCCTGGCTTTGAAGCGCCTGTGAAGCTGGCTTATTCCAGCCGCAACCGCTCCGCTTCGATCCGCATTCCACACGTGCCTTCAGACAAAGCTCGCCGCATCGAGGCACGCTTCCCAGATCCACTGATGAACCCATATCTGGGCTTTGCAGCCATGTTGATGGCAGGTCTCGATGGCGTGGAAAACAAAATCCATCCCGGCGAAGCCGCCACGAAAGACCTCTACCATCTGCTCCGGAGGAAGATGCAAAAGTGCCAACCGTGTGCCACAGCTTGGATCAAGCGCTCGACTATTTGGACAAAGGCCGTGGCTTCTTGACCAAAGGTGGCGTGTTCTCCGACAGCATGATCGATGCTTACATTGAGCTCAAGATGCAAGAAGTCACGCGTTTCCGCATGAGACGCACCCCATTGAGTTTGATATGTATTATTCCCTGTAACCCCTTACAGTGTGTCAAAAAAAGGACGTTTCGGCGTCCTTTTTTCATGGATAAATCCTTATCTGACAACAAGTTATTTGCGATATTTAAGAAAATGCTTCATACTGCAACACCAAGCTCACATCTGTTTTGGAGCGAATGAATCATGTTTTTTAACTCAAATCAGCCGTTCGCCGGCATGAAATCTGCGCGGAGTGCTCCTGTTTTAGGAGTGGCTGCGGCCTGCCTATGCGCCTCGTTGAGCGTCATTGCGCAAGACCGCATTTACCGATGTGATGGCAATGAATACACGAACAATGCAAGCACTGCGGCTCAAAAGGGTTGCAAGCTCGTTGAAGGCGGTAATCTCACAGTTGTCTCGAATCCACGCCGCGCGGCTGCACCTGCGCCTGCGCCCGCAGGCGAGCGAGTCGCTGCTGCATCCGGCACGGCCACCCCGCACCGTGCCAGCAGATAGACACTGCCGAACAACGCAGCCGCGACAGCGATGCCCGCGCTATCCTTGAATCCGAGCTGAAAAAAGTCGAAGCCAAACAGGCAGATTTGCTCAAAGAATTCAATAACGGCGAGCCAGAAAAGCGTGGTTCTGAACTGCGCAACAACCAGTTTTACTTGGATCGTATCGCCGAGATGAAGGCGCAAATCGCTCGCAATGACAGCGATATTGCAGGTATTAAGCGCGAAATTGCCCGCACACAGCCGGCTCCTGGTCCACGCCAGTAAGTTGGATCGAGTCGTTCAATGGGCACAAGTAGGCGCGATACCGCCTCTTTTTTTGCGCCTTTTGGTGCATTTGCTGAATGAAGTTGGCATGATCGTTGAATAATGAACAGGCTCAATCCGTAGAAAGTTGCCGTGCCGCTGAATCGTTACCAAGCGTTTGATTTGCTCTCCAGCCTTGTGGCGGTGGTGGATTTGCGTGGGCGCGTGCTGTTTGGTAATGCGGCCTTGGAGGATGCAGTGGGTGCCTCGCGCCGCACGATTGAAGCAAGTGATCTCTCACGTGCCTTTGCGCAGCCGCAGGCGCTACAAGCCGCGCTCGAAGGAGTGGCAGCCAATGCTTTTGCCTCGCTGCGTTACGACGCTTTGCTGCTTCCGCAGTGGGGTAAGGTGGCAGTTGAGGCATTGCCAGTCCATGTCATCATCACGCAAACCGAGCTGGCCAATGAAGTGATCGTGGAAATGCTGCCGCAAGAGGCGCAGGAAAAACAAGGCCGCGAGGAGCGCAACGCCTCCCAAGCGCAGGCCAACAAAGAACTGATTCGCAACCTCGCGCATGAAATCAAAACCCACTGGGGGGCATTCGCGGCGCGGCGCAGCTCTTGCAAATGGAGCTGCAAGACAGTGACAAAGCCAAGTCACTGACCGAATACACGCAAGTCATCATCCACGAGGCAGACCGCTTACAAACGCTGGTGGATAGGCTGCTCGAGCCGCACCGCAAGCCGCGCGAGATTGGCGATGTGAATATTCATGAAGTGTGCGAGCGAGTGCGTTCGCTGATCTTGGCAGAGTTTCCGTGCGGGCTACAGGTGGTGCGGGACTATGATATTTCGATTCCGGATTTTCGTGGCGACAAAGAACAAATCATCCAAGCTGTGCTCAACATCGCACACAACGCGGCACAGGTGCTGGCTGGCGAGAGTGGGCGCATGGCTGCGGGCGATGCGAAGATTATTTTGAAGACGCGGGCGGCGCGCCAAGTCACGCTCGGGAAAAAGCGCCACAGGCTGGCATTGGAATTGCATATCGCAGACAACGGGCCTGGCATCCCGCCTGAGATCGCTGACCGCATCTTCTATCCGCTGGTCAGCGGACGAGAAGGCGGCTCCGGCCTTGGGTTGACCCTCGCGCAGACTTTTGTGCAGCAGCACGATGGCGTGATCGAGGTGCAAAGCCAGCCCGGACGAACGGAGTTCACCTTGAAATTTCCGTTGCCATAACGAGTTTGCCATCAAGACATTGCATTACCCGAGGACACAAAACGCATGAAGCCTATTTGGATCGTGGATGATGATCAATCCATCCGTTTTGTGTTGGAAAAAGCGCTGGCTCGTGAGAACCTGCCCACCCGCAGCTTCACCAATCCCAAAGATGTGCTGAATGCTTTGAGAGAAGCTTTGCAAACTGACGCCGATGAGCCGCAGCCGCAAGTGTTGGTCAGCGACATCCGCATGCCCGGCGGCTCGGGGCTGGATTTGATTGCCAAGATCAAAGAACTCTCGCCCAGCTTGCCCATCATCATCATGACGGCGTTTTCTGATTTAGACAGCGCTGTGAGCGCCTTCCAAAAAGGCGCGTTTGAATACTTGCCCAAGCCTTTTGACTTGCCCAAAGCCGTGGAACTGATTCGCCGCGCAGTGGACGAAAGCCAGCGCGATGAGGTCGAACTTGAGGCCGCAAAAGTCAGTGGCTCTCAAGAAATGCTGGGCCAAGCGCCAGCGATGCAAGATGTGTTTCGTGCGATTGGCAAATTAAGCCAAAGCAATGTCACGGTACTCATCACCGGCGAATCTGGCTCAGGCAAAGAGCTAGTGGCCCGCGCGTTGCACAAGCACTCGCCGCGTGCGCAGGCTTCCTTCATCGCCATCAACACGGCCGCGATTCCCAAAGATTTGCTCGAATCCGAGCTTTTCGGCCACGAGCGGGGCGCGTTCACTGGCGCGCAAACCATGCGCAGGGGTCGCTTTGAGCAGGCCGATGGCGGCACGCTCTTCCTCGATGAAATCGGCGATATGCCCTTTGACTTGCAAACCCGCTTGCTGCGCGTGCTGTCGGATGGGCATTTCTATCGCGTCGGCGGCCACAATCCCGTCAAATCCAATGTGCGCGTGATTGCAGCCACGCACCAGAATTTGGAGCAGCGCGTCAAAGAAGGCAGCTTCCGCGAAGATCTGTTTCACCGCCTCAACGTCATCCGCCTGCGCCTGCCGCCCCTGCGCGAGCGGCGCGAAGACATCGCTGGCCTGGTGCAGCACTTTTTGCAGGTCAGCGCCAAACAGCTTGGTGCCGAATCCAAACGCATTTCCAAAGAAGCCTTGGCCAAAATCAGTCAATTCGATTTCCCCGGTAATGTGCGCCAGCTCGAAAACATGTGCCATTGGCTCACTGTGATGGCGCCAGCGCAGCAAATTGATGTGAAAGATTTACCGCCCGAGGTATTGGGGCTTGCGCCGAGCGCAGCTTCGCCTGCATCAAGCGCCTCGTCAACTCTCACTTCTGTTGTGCGGCCAGACCGTGGCGTGATCGAGAGTGCCGCTATGGCGGGGCAAGCCAGCCCAGCTGTTGTTCACTCTGATCTGCAAGATGCTATGAATTCAATAGCACTTGGCGCACATTCTATGCCGGGTGGAGGCCAAAATCATTCAAAAAACACGCCGATATCGGCATGGCATGAATCTGCCAAAGCGCCGCCGCTCAATGTGGCAGGGCAAGCAGGCGCGGTCGCGCTGTATGCCCCGCCTGCAAGCTCTGCGGGGCCAGCCATGGCCGGACTAGCACCACCAGCAGCCAGCGATTGGGAGGCGGGCTTGGAGATTGAAGCCCTGGCATTGCTCGCCCAGCAAGACGGCCAAACTTGGGACGCGCTCACCCGCCGCTTCGAAAGCCGCCTGATCCAAGCTGCCCTGACCACCACCCGAGGGCGTCGCATCGAGGCCGCCGTCAAACTCGGCATTGGCCGCAATACCATCACCCGAAAAATTCAGGAGTTGGGTTTGGAGTAGGAATGAATCTCTAAGCCCTACAATCTCGGTTCATTTGGAATTTTTGAACCATGGCATTGAAACATCTCGATCTTGAAGAACAAGAACAGCTTGACCGCATCAAAGCGTTTTGGAAACAGTATGGTAATTTGATCAGCGCAGTGCTGATCCTGGTGTTTGGCTCGATTGCAGCTTACAACGGCTACCAATGGTGGCAGCGCGATAAAGCCGCGCAAGCCGGCTCGATGTACGACGAAGTCGAGCGCGCGGCCAAAGAGGGTGATCCTGCCAAAATCAGCCGTGCCTTTAACGACATGAAAGAGCGTTTTGGCGGCACGACCTTCGCCGCTCAGGCGGGCTTACTTTCTGCCAAAGCACTGTA
>JAAUOI010000132.1 GCA_012036375.1 Allobrachymonas sp.
CGCGGTAGGCGTCGTTGCCCGCCAGATCGATGATGGCCAGCACCGGCCGCTCGGCGGTCGTCGTCCCTTCGAGATAAAACGTCGTCCCCGCCGAGATCGATCACGGCACAGGCCGAAGGCAGCTCGTCGAGGCGGTATTCGTTGGGGCCGGCGCGCCGACATAGATGACGCCGTGCGCAGTCGCCAACCGGGCCACGATCGTGCCGCGAATGCCGATGGTGGCGGTGTTGGTTTGGATGCGGGCGGCGTTGGGCGAGCTTTTGGCAATCAGTCCCGTGATCGCACGCAGGCCGCCGCGCAGCATGTTGATGACCATACTGTTGTCTGGTGCATCGGCTTTGTATTTGAATTGCGAGAGCACCATTTCGCTACCGGGGCGCACGGTCATTCGCGTACCATCTTGCAGCTTGATCACGGCGGATGCGCCGTCGGCGGTGGTCAAACGATCACCTTCTTGCAATTGCAAACCTTTGCCAAGCGTGCGCGGTGTTTGTCCGGCGGATTGCGCAAAGCCAACGCCGCGCATGAACTCGACTTCACCAGCAGCCGTGCTGGTGTTTTGTGCCCATGCCGCAGAGATCAGACTCGACAGAACTAGAAAACTGCCTGCGGCAAGTGATTGAAAGCTAGAGCGTTGATGCAACCGAGTGAGATTCATAAGTAAACTGACGCAATGAAAGCAGACAAAGTGCTGCCACCCAGCCAATGGTAGGGCTTTTTGTGCGCGACTAACAGTCCTTCGCCCCGGTGAAAAGTCACGAATCAAAGGAACTTAAGTCACAAAAAGTCGTATTTCGGGCATTTTTGTGACAAAGCGCACATTTGCGCTTGCCCTCACTTCAGACCAATACTCGCTCGATCCCGCCTTCGTTGGCCTTGGCCACATAGTCGGGCAGCCAGTTGTCGCCCAAGATTTGATTGGCCATCTCGACGACGATGTAATCGGCTTCGAGCAAACCGTTTTGCAAATCATTGCCGTAGCGCGAGAGGCCTTGCAGACAGCTTGGGCAGCTGGTGAGGATTTTCACATTGGCCTTCTCGCCGACTGCGCCGCTCGCTTTCAGCTCAGCCTCTCCTTTGCGCAACTCCTCTTCTTTGCGGAAGCGAATTTGCGTCGAGATATCAGGCCGCGTCACACCCAGCGTGCCGGATTCGCCGCAGCAGCGCTCGTTTTTGAGTACGTTGTCACCCACCAAGGCTTTGACCGTTTTCATCGGATCTTGCAGCTTCATCGGGCTGTGGCAAGGGTCGTGATACAGATAACCCGCTTGGCTATCGGCATTCAAGGTGATGCCCTTCTCCAGCAAATATTCGTGGATATCAATGATGCGGCAGCCGGGGAAGATTTTGTCGAATTCGTAGCCTTGGAGCTGGTCGTAGCACGTACCGCAGCTCACCACCACGGTTTTGATGTCCATGTAGTTCAGCGTATTGGCCACGCGATGGAAGAGCACGCGGTTGTCCGTGATCATCTTCTCGGCTTTGTCAAACTGCCCCGAGCCGCGCTGCGGATAGCCGCAGCACAAATAGCCGGGCGGGAGCACGGTTTGCACGCCCGCATGCCAGAGCATGGCTTGCGTGGCAAGGCCTACTTGTGAAATAATCGCTCCGAGCCGCAGCCGGGGAAGTAAAACACGGCTTCGGTTTCAGCAGTCGTCGCTTTCGGATTGCGAATGATCGGCACGTAATCGTTATCTTCAATATCGAGCAATGCGCGAGCGGTTTTCTTCGGCAAACCGCCGGGCATTTTCTTGTTGATGAAATGGATCACCTGCTCTTTGATCGGCGCTGCGCCTAGCGTGGCGGGTGGTTTCGCTGTCTGCTTTTTCGCCAAGCCGCGCAGCACATCATTGGCCAAACGCTGCGCTTTGAAGCCCACATCGACCATCGCCGAGCGCATGAATTTGATGGTCTCGGGATTCGTCGCGTTCAAGAAAAACATCGCCGCCGCATTGCCCGGGCGGAAAGATTTTTTGTCCATCTTGCGCAGCAAATTGCGCATATTCATCGAGACATCGCCAAAGTCAATCTTCACCGGGCAAGGCGATTCGCATTTGTGGCAGACCGTGCAATGATCGGCCACATCTTCAAACTCTTCCCAATGCTTGATGCTCACGCCTCGCCGCGTTTGCTCTTCGTACAAGAAGGCTTCGATCAAGAGCGAAGTGGCAAGGATTTTGTTGCGCGGCGAATACAGCAAATTCGCGCGCGGCACGTGCGTGGCGCAAACGGGTTTGCATTTGCCGCAGCGCAGGCAATCTTTCACCGAATCGGCAATCGCGCCAATGTCGGATTGCTGCATGATGAGCGATTCATGGCCCATCAGGCCGAAGGATGGCGTGTAGGCATGCGTCAGGTCAGCATACCAAGTATCGCCTACATTTTTGAAGCATTTTTGGCATTTTCGTTAGTTCCCACCTGCGCGGAGTGCTCACTATTTCGTAGCAGCTTGCCTTTGTTGAATCGACCCTCAGGATCCACCTTAGCCTTGTAATTCGCAAACGGTGCCAGCTCTTCATCGCTCAGAAACTCTAATTTCGTGATGCCAATGCCGTGCTCGCCCGAGATCACGCCATCTAAGCGTCGCGCCAGTGCCATGATGCGACCTACCGCCTCATGCGCGGTTTGCAGCATCTCGTAATCATCGCTGTTGACGGGAATATTCGTGTGCACATTGCCATCGCCCGCATGCATGTGCAGCGCGATCCACACGCGGCCTTTCAAGACGCGCTTATGAATCACTTGGCATTCATCCAAGATGCCTTTGAACGCGCCGCCGGAGAAGATATTGCGCAGCGGAGAGCGGATTTGCGTTTTCCAGCTCGCGCGAAGTTCGTGGTTTTGCAACTGCTCGAACTTCTCGTCCACCGTGACGAGCCAATCTTTCCAAAGCGCACGCACGTTTTTCACCAGCGCAATGGCCTCGCTCACGCGGCCTTCTAGCAACTCAGCGCTTGGAATATCTTGCGCATCGTCGCCTTTACCCAGCGGCAAATTACCGCGCTCGAAGAAAGCGAGCAGCTCATCGGCAAATTTGATTTTGTTACGCAGCGATAGCTCAATATTGATGTGCTCAATACCATCGGTGTATTCGGCCATGCGCGGCAATGGAATCACCACGTCTTCATTGATTTTGAAGGCATTGGTGTGCTTGGAAATCGCAGCCGTGCGCTTGCGATCCAGCCAGAATTTTTTGCGTGCTTCGGGGCTGATGGCCACGAATCCTTCGCCTGAGCGGCTGTTCGCAATGCGGATCACCTCGGAGGTGGCACGCGCTACGGCATCTTGATCGTCGCCTACGATATCGCCAATGAGCACCATCTTGGGCAAGCCGCTACCGCCAGCTCCAAGCGCCTGCGCGCGTTTTGATTTTGTTGCGTAACCGACCGCTTTCAAATAGCGGTCATCCAAATGCTCCAAGCCGGCCAGCAACACACCAGAACGCGACTGCTCCGCCTTCATGAAATCAATGATTTCCACGATGCTCGGCACAGCATCTTTCGCGTTGCCGAAAAACTCTAGGCAAGCCGTGCGCGTGTGCGCCGGCATTTTGTGAACGATCCAGCGGGCGCTGGTAATCAAGCCATCGCAGCCTTCTTTTTGAATGCCGGGCAGGCCACTCAAAAATTTGTCCGTTACATCTTTGCCTAAGCCTTCTTTGCGAAAACTTTTACCGGGAATGTCGAGCCGCTCGGTTTTGAGCAGTTTTCTTGCCGCCCGCGTCGAAATATTTCAACTCGAAGCTGGCAAGTTCTGCATCGTGAATCTTGCCGAGGTTGTGATTGAGGCGCACCACTTCCAGCCACTGCGCATCGGGCGTGACCATTCGCCATGAGGCGAGGTTATCCAGCCGCCGTGCCCCAGAGCACAGCTTTCTTGCCGCCGGCGTTCATGGCGATATTGCCGCCGATGCAGCTCGCTTCCGCCGAGGTGGGATCAACCGCAAACACAAAGCCTGCACGTTCTGCTGCATCGGCCACGCGCTGAGTGACGACGCCTGCTTCGGAATACACCGTGGCCACGGGCTGCGAGAGACCGGGCAACTGCACCATCTCCACTTCCGTCATCGCCTCTAACTTTTCAGTGTTGATGACAGCCGATTTCCAAGTGAGTGGAATCGCGCCGCCGGTGTAGCCTGTGCCGCCGCCGCGCGGAACGATGGTCAAGCCCAACTCAATGCAAGCCTTCACCATGCCGGCCATCTCAGCCTCGGTATCGGGTGTGAGCACAACGAAGGGATACTCAACGCGCCAATCAGTCGCATCCGTCACATGGCTCACACGCGAGAGGCCATCAAACTTGATATTGTCTTTCGCCGTGACTTTGCGCAGCACGCTGGTCGCGCGTTTGCGCAAGTCATAGGTTTGCGAAAACGCATCGTAAAACGATTTCACGCAAGCGCGAGCCGCCTCCAGCAGCGTGCCCACATGCGCATCGCGCTGCGCATCCGCGCTTGGCGTGCGGCGCTTTTCCACTTCGCCTAAGCGATGGTTCAGCGCATCCACCAGCGCTTTGCGGCGCTTGGGGTTATCCAGCAAATCATCTTGTAGGTAAGGATTGCGCTGCACCACCCAAATATCGCCCAGCACTTCATACAGCATGCGGGCGCTGCGCCCCGTTTGTCGCTCGCCACGCAATTGCTCCAGCAGCTCCCAAGAGCGAGAGCCGAGCAAACGAATCACAATTTCCCGGTCGGAAAACGAGGTGTAGTTGTATGGAATCTCGCGCAAGCGCGGGGCAGCTTGGGCTGCTTGCGCAACCGCCTCTAGGAGCTGAGTGGGCAAAGGTGCATTCATTGAGCGAATTATCGCTGGAATACTCGGGTTTGCACTGAGTGTGGGCTTCTCGTTTTATACGGCTCGTTTATATGCCAAGGACGCGCAATGAATGCGCTCGAATCAATCGATGCTACTGATCTTTTTCAGCATGCCCAAAAACTCTTGCTGCTCCGCTAAGCTGAGCGGTGCGAGCAGGCGTTTTTGCACCGTAGCAGCCGGTTTTTTCATCTCTTGCGCGATTTTCTCGCCCTCAGGCGTGAGCCAGAGCAGCTTGCGGCGGCGATCCGTGCTGGAGGGCTCGCGCCGCAGCCAGCCGCGTTCTTCAAGGCGCATGATCACCGAGCCGCTGGTGGCGGCATCCAAGGCCACCTTTTGCGCCACCGAGATTTGATCGGCCCCTGGCTCATCAATCAAGCTCTGCATAATGGCAAATTGCAGCGAAGTGACGTCAAAAGCCGCCAATTCCTCCGAAAAAATCGCCATTGACGTTTGATGGGCGCGGCGAATCAAATAGCCAGGTGCTTGCGAAAAATTAAAAGAAGAAGACTGCATAGACATGATGAGCATACTGACAATCTGCGCGCGTGCGATCAGGGAAAATACTATGCAAACATATAGTATGCGTGCATACAATTTCAATTTACCGCGAACAAACCCATGAAACCCGCCACCCCGCATCCCGACCGCGCCAAGCTGTATGCGGACATGTCGCCCGCGAATCTCACGCCTTTGTGGGAGGTGTTGCATGCACTCGTGCCGCCGCAGCCCCAATCGCCTTGTCAACCGGCTTTATGGAAATACGAGGAAATTCGCCCGTTTTTGATGCGAGCTGGCGAGGCGATTACGGCGCAAGAGGCGATTCGCCGCGTGTTGATCTTGGAAAACCCAGCGCTGCGCGGGCAGTCGTGCATCACACAATCTTTGTACGCTGGCCTCCAGCTTATTTTGCCAGGCGAAGTCGCGCCCAGCCATCGGCACACCCAAAGTGCTTTGCGCTTCATCGTGGAAGGCTCGGGCGCGTTCACCTCAGTCGATGGTGAGAAAACCACGATGCAGCCGGGTGATTTCATCATCACGCCCAAGTGGGCTTTCCATGATCACGGGCATGAAGGTCAAGGGCCGATGGTCTGGTTGGATGGATTGGATATTCCGACGATTCGTTTCTTCGATGCAGGTTTCGCAGAAAACGGCGATGTAGCATCACAAGCCATTGAAAAACCCGAAGGCGCAAGCTACGCGGCCTTTGGCCACAACATGGCCCCGCTGCGCCGCAGCTTGCCCTATGGCAACACCAGCCCCATTTTCAGCTACCCCTATGAGCGCACGCGGCAGGCGCTATCTGACCTTGAGCGCTTTGAAGCCATGGATGCTTGGGACGGCTTCAAGCTGCGCTACATCAATCCTTTGACCGGCGGCTCGCCGATGCCCACGATGCAAACGTTCATGCAGCGATTGCCCCTAGGTTTCAAAGGCTTGCCTTATCGGCAAACCGATGGCGCGGTGTTCAGCGTGGTGGAGGGCGCAGGTAGGGCAGTTATTGAATCGCATCATGGCAGCTATGCCTTCGATTTTTCCCCGCGTGACCATTTCGTGATTCCTTCGTGGCACACTGCCCGCTTTGAAAGCACGGACGGTTGTGTGTTGTTTTCTTATTCAGACCGCTCCATCCAGCAAGCGCTGGGTATTCACAGAGAAGAAAGGTTGCCTTCATGAGTTATGTGTTCAATCCTCCAGCAGTCGTTAGCGTGCCCGTGCAAGGGCGCGCGGAGCGTTTCCCTGTCAATCGGGTCTATTGTGTGGGGCGCAATTATGAAGAGCATGCCAAAGAGATGGGCTTCACAGGCCGCGAGCCTCCGTTTTTCTTCTTAAAGCCAGCGAACGCAGTGGTCGTGGTGAATGCGGGTGAGACAGGTAGCATTCATTACCCCAGCCTCACGAAAAATTTTCACCATGAGATTGAGCTGGTGGTGGCGATTGGCAAAGGTGGAAAAAACATCAAGGCGGCAGACGCAGCCCAGCATATTTTTGGCTACGCCGTTGGCCTCGATATGACGCGCCGTGATTTGCAAGGCGAAATGAAAAAACAAGGTCGCCCGTGGTGCATCGGCAAAGCCTTTGATGAATCCGCGCCCATTGGTCCGATCGTGCCAGCGGCGCAAGCGGGCGACATCCACAACGCAGCGCTTGCCGTCACGGTCAATGGCCAGCCGCGCCAAGCCAGTAATGTGGCCAAGCTGATATGGAATGTGGCCGAGACGATTGAGCATTTGTCTGCGGCCTGGGAATTGCAGCCAGGCGATTTGATTTATTCCGGCACGCCAGAGGGTGTGGCGGCAGTTGTCGCAGGCGATTTGATGGTGGGCAGTGTGGCAGGCTTACCAGACTTGCATGTGAAGGTTTTATAAGAGAAATTGGCATCTGGCCGGCATGAAATATGTGCCAAATGCTATGAAATTAGTAGTAATTTATTCATCCATCGAACAGGGGCAGTCGTGAAACTTCTTGGATCTTTGGCTAAATTATTTGCCATCTTGGGCGGATTGTTGATGGTGTTCATCATGCTGATGACGGTGACCAGCGTGATTGGCCGCGACACGATTGGTAAAGCTATCACGGGTGATTTTGAACTCTCTGGCGCAGCCTGCGGCGCGGCCATTGCGCTGTTTTTGCCGTGGTGTCAGTTCAAGCGCGGCAACATCATTGTGGATTTTTTTACCTCGCGCGCCAGTGAGCAGATGCAATCTGGGCTAGATCGCGTTGGCGCGGCTGTGTTGGCTCTTGTCATGGCCGTGCTGACTTGGCGTACCGCCTTGGGCGGTATCAGTGCATGGGAATCTCAATCGGGGACCATGATGCTGGGCTTTCCTGAATGGATGGTGTACAGCGCTATCGTGCCCGGGATCGCGCTGACTTGCGCTATCGCCTTGGCGCAAGCACTCTTTGGCTTTGCTGCCTCAACCGAAGACGCCAACCCGGAGCTGGCCACATGACAGGTTTTCAAATTGCTTTGCTGATTTTTGGCGCGATGCTGGTGCTGATGGCGCTACGCGTGCCGATTGCGGTGTCGATGTTTGTGGCCG
>JAAUOI010000133.1 GCA_012036375.1 Allobrachymonas sp.
TGCGGCAAGCATCATGGTCGGGAATGCCGTTGCTACGGAGGGCACGTCAGGCCATACAGATGCATCGAGACGCGCAGACCCTTGACACCACGAACGCGTCCGTCGATGTCCACCACGGCAGCGGCATCGCTCGGGCCGCCCATTGGGACTGTGGAGGTCGGATGCTGATAGCTCAGAACCGAGGCCGCCAGCGTGGCATTGATAGATGCGCGATCGCTGTTCGCAACGCCTGGCGCCACTTCAGCACCCACCATGTCGGCAAAGGGGTGCTGACGTGCTATGTTTCGGATCATTTCGATGCCATCGACCAAACGTTCGCGGTCGCCGCTTTCTTTTAGAAAGCCGAGATCGATGATGGGTGCAGCGTTGGGGTCACGGCTGGCAATAGTCAGGGAGCCAACGGAATACGGTCGCACGAGCGCAGCGAAGAGTAAAAACATCGCGCCATCGGGTGTCTGACCACCGTCGGGCAGCGTAGCGGTGCTGATATTCAGATCGGCCTCGCCTACCATGGCATGGGAAGATGCCGTCCACAGCATGGCGCCGATGGGTGGAAAAGCAAGCCCGACGGCTTCCTTGCGAATAGACCAGACGGTCGGGACCAGTGGGTGATCTTGCAGACGGCGACCGACTGGCAACTCGGACACAACCGGTATGTCAAGACCTCGCAGTACCTCAGCAGGGCCAATGCCCGAGCGCATCAAGATCGCCGGGCTGACATAAGTGCCAGCAGACAGGATGACTTCACCAGCCGGGATGAATTCACCATTGGCCAATCGGATGCCTTGGGCTTGACCATGCTCTACCACAACGGCATCCACCAGCGTTTCGTCGCGGATGCTCAAATTGGGCCGCGCGCGCACCGCGTCCCCCAGCAGTGTCATACCCGTATTAAGCCGCACACCCATGCGCGTGTTCATGACATAGGGGCCAACGCCCAGTGGTTGCTCAGTCGTGAAACCGGCTGTACGTTTGTAGCCTGCAGCCAGTGCCGATGCGATGAAATCGCGGTTCTGGTCTGAGACTTCTTCATCGCCCAGCTGGTGGATGGGGACGGGGCCATCTCGACCCTCGCCGCCAGAGCCGGAGGTGCGCTCCAGTGATTGATAGAACTCCTGCGCGCTTTGCCAGTTCAAGGCGCCGAGGTCATGCGTCTTAGCCCAGCGGTCGTGATCGGACTTCGGCAGCCGCATCATCACTGCTCCGTTGATGGCTGAACAGCCGCCCAGCACTTTACCGCGATTGAGTTGCAGCCTTCTGCCCAGTACACCAAGCTCGCTCTGAAAGCCCCAGTCGTGCTGTGAATCGCCACCCACTAGGTCTTGCCGGCGCACGGGGTCGGGGTAGGCGCTTGGCGGATAGGCCTTGCCCGCTTCGATAAGCAAGATACGGCGAGATGGATCGGCGCTAAGTCGGTTGGCTAGCACTGAGCCAGCTGATCCACCGCCCACGATGATGACATCGAACCCTACTTGGCCTGCGTGACTAGCAGCAGTGGCGCCGTAGTTGCTGTTTGCGAGCGTTGCTACGCTCTTGAGATGATCTTGTTGCATGTGACTGTGTCCAAAGTGGTTCCTGTTTTGTCTGCTAGGCATATTCCGCGCAGTTTGGACAATTGTGGCGAGTGTGCCAACGTCATGCGTCGCTTGCCTTGCTGTGATGTTGCCGATCTTGCGGTTTCATGTGATGCACGCTGCACGTAGACACCGTCGTGAATGAGCTTCGTGATTTGTATTTGTACTAACAGGCTCTAGGACTCTGAACTGTAGCCACGCTTATCAGCTAGCGCGGTGGCGTGCGAGGCGCAATCGAAACCAATCATGCGTGCGATTCGACAGGTTCACACACGGCGACGGTAAATCTGACGGTAGGGACGAGCTTGGACGATGAGCAGTGGTCGTCCCGCTAAGTGCAGCACAATGCGAACGCGTTCTGTTTTTCTGACACGTTGACAATCGAGTGGGAGTGACTGGACGATTTTCGCCTTCGCTTGGCTGGTTTAGCTGCATACTGAGCAAGTTGTCTGGCTGGCATGGGGTAGCGAAAGCGGATGGTGTGGAATCCGTGTATTTTTCAATTTCTGTACGCGTTGCGCTTGAGGTTCGTCGCTTGCCCGATCAGAGGCACGATGAAACGATCATCAGCAAGGTTGTTGTCTTTCAGCGATTTCTGTAGCGCAGTTCCTGCCGCGCCAAATGCTTCAAAGCCCAATTGAAACGTATCAAAGTGATGCGCCAAAGCTTGCTTGGCGCCGCTGTCGATCAGCGCTTGCACGGCTTCACTGGGGCTCATGTGGCTGTCGGCCATGAAGTCAACCGGCTCATACGCGCCGATGGGGAGGATGGCGAGATCGATAGCGCCATGCCGCTTGGCGGCTTCGCGGAAGTAGCGGCCATTGGCATAGCCCGTATCGCCGACGTGATAAATCTTCATGCCTGCGGCTTCGATCACGTAGGCAGCCCAGAGCGTGGTCATTTGATCGAACGGGGTGCGGCCTGAGCCGTGCGCCATGGGTTCGACGTGGATGATGGCTTGGTTGGCTAACGCGATTTTTTCGCCCCAATCGTGCTCGCTGATTTGGCTTTGCGGCATGGCGGTGGAGAGCAATTTTTGTAAGCCCAAGGGCGCGATCACACGCGGGCGATGCGCTTGATCGAGTTGCTTGAGTGTGGCGATGTCTAAATGGTCGTAATGGTCATGTGAGATCAAGACGAGATCAATTAGCGGAAGCTGCGCGAGAGCGAATGCGGGCTGCACCACGCGCTTGGGCCCAAGCCATTGCACGGCAGATGCGCGCTGCGACCAGACGGGATCGGTCAAGATATTGAGGCCGGCGATTTGGATGAGCAGGGTGGCATGGCCGATAGAGGTGACGCGGGCTTCATTGCCTTGGATGCGCTCTGCGGGCGCATCGATGCCGCTTGGCGCAGCAACTGTTTCTGGCCAATCAGGGGGTGGGTTGTTCAAGCGCCGCCAGAGATAGCCTGCAGGTGAGCTGCTTTTGTTGCTGCCGGGTGTGAAGAATTTTCTGCCATCGAAATGATCGGATGCTGCGCCTTGATACGTGGAGCTGCATGCGGCGAGCAATAGTGTTGCGAGCAAAGCGAAACTGATTCGAAGCGAAGTCATGATCAAAATCCTTGATGGCTATAGAGGAATTCAAGCGGCAGCTTTCATTTTTTCCATGAGCTTAAAGAAGCCGGAGTCGATGCCGAGTGTGCGGCGCTTGAATTTCCAACCGGCAGCGGTTTTGACGACGAGGCTTTTGTTGTAGCGGCCGGTGGCCATCAGGTAGGGCACTTCGGCCACTTCAAAAACGAGCATGTCGTTCGTCACATGCGCTTCTGTGGCGCTGATGGGCTCGATGACGATGTTGGTGCTTTGGTGGCGCTTGCCGTTGGCCATGCCGCCGGGGCCGACATGGTGTTTTTCAAATTCGTACATGGCTTGCCATGTGTCCATCTTGCCGAAGGCGCCGCTGTCGTAGCCGCCAAATTCTTCGGGCTTGACCCAAAGCGCCATGAAAGCATCGGCATCGGCGTTGTCGGTGGTGACGCAATAGAGGGCAACCAGATTTTGGATTTCGGCGTAATCGGTGGCGGTGATGAGGGAGGTGGTCATGATGTGTCCTTAAACGGTGGGGTTGGAAAGATCGCTGGATGCGATGGGTTGAACTGTAGAGACTATAGATGAATCAGACAATTCACCTAAAAATTGATAAACTGTCAATATGAAATTGACAATCGAGACGATTAGCCCGGCCGACATGCTGCTGTTTGCCGATGTGGTGCAGTTGGGCAGCTTCACGGCGGCTGCCCGAAAGCTGGGCATCAGCAAGCAGGCGGTGAGCGAGCGCGTGGGCAAGCTCGAAGGCACTTTGGGTGTGCGCCTGCTGCAGCGCACCACGCGCAGCATGAAGCCGACCGAGGCCGGCTTGCGCTATCAAGAGCAATGCCTGCAAATTTCCAGCTTGATTGACCAGGCCAATGCCAACATGCAAGCCGAGCAATCTGAGCCGATGGGCACGCTCACTGTGAGCGCACCGAATCTGTTTGGCCGCAGCGGCTTGATCAGCATGATCAAACAGTATCACCAGCGCTATCCCAAGGTGCATGTGAATCTGCGCTTGGCCGATCGCATGGTGCAGTTGGTGGAGGAGGGCGTGGATATTGCGCTGCGCGTGAGCCAGATGAATGACAGCAACTTAAGCGTGCGCCGCCTGGGCACAGCGCATGCCTACTTTGTGGCCAGCCCCGAGCTGATGGCTCGCGTGGCTGCGAAAAATGACGCTGATTTGGTTCGCATAGCGCCTGCGATTGCGTTTCGGCAGGGCGAGGTGTGGGAGATGTTTGATGGCGCGAAGGTTAAGCCCAATGCGGTGATGACAGTGGATGATTTGGTGGCTGTGTCGGCTGCAGCAGCGCAAGGGGTGGGCGTGGCCAAGCTTCCAGGCATGTTGTGCAAACCCTTGGCCGAACAAGGCAAACTACAGATCTTGTTTGACGGCCAGCCAGCCGCGAGCTTCAGTGTGTATGCCGCTTACCTGAGCAAAAAGCAGCTCGCGCCGAAGATTCGCAGCTTCATCGATATGCTGGTGGAGCAGCGGGCTTTGTTTTCCGATGCGGACTAATGCGGACTAATTCGGGCAGGCAATGAGGAGTTCTTGGGTTGAACTGCTAGACATCTATCCTAGGCCACGCGTATTGTTTTGAGTCGTTCAAAGAGAGCGCATGAGTTTCGTCAAAATTTTATTTTTTGTGTTGATCGCGTGTGTGGATGTCGTTGTGTTTGCGCCTGCTAATTGTCCTCAAGCAGGTGGCTGCGCACAGATGACATGATGCGCCGTTTGGCGGCCAGCGGTATACCTACCGCGCGTACGCGCGATGCAAATTTCAAGAAAATCGCTTATTGGCCGGCATAAAACCTGCGCATAGTGCTATTGAATCAATAGCAAGCAGCCTAAAACCCCGCCCCATCACGAGGCGAGCGCCAGCTAAAGTCGGCCGCGTGTGAAAGCCCACCGTGATCCAGCCTGTGGTGTGAGCCTGCATGCAGCCCTTAAAGCATCGCGCCGCATCAGCGCTTGCTCACGGTCATCAGCACCGTTTCCTGCGCAATTTGCCAGCGGCCATCGCGCTGCACCAGCGCATAGTGCCCGTCAAAGCGCGCGGTATCGTGCATGGCCACAGCGGTGCCCACCGCATGCCCGCCCGTGCCCACGAAGGCACCGACTTCTAATTTGCGAGGCTTGCCGCCCAGCTTGCCATCGCGCAGCAGTTGCAAGTACTGTGCGCGCGGCATGGTGGTGGTCGTTGCGCCCGCGGTTGTGGCAAACAGAATGCGAAATTCTGGGTGCAGCAGGTTTTCAAGCGCGTTCACATCGCGCTGATCACCCGCCGCGATGAACTCGCGGATGACCTGCGCGGCCAAGCCTTGCGTGGGATCGGAGCTGGGCAGCGTTTGCGCTGAAAGAGGGCTAGACGCAGCGCCAGCGGCCAAGCCAGCAGCGACTAACAAGCCTGTGGCGCGGCGATTGTGAGATGTATTCAAGAAAGTCATGGTCATTTTTCAAGTAAATTAAAGTTGCCTAGGCAACAAAATGGGCAAAAAATTTTCACCCGCTGAGATCAACCTTTTTCAAGATTGAATTCGATACGCGAGAGCACGCGCGCCACGGTGGCCGCCTCTTCGTCGCTGATGCCTGCGAGCACACGCGTGCGTGCCTGCGGCACGCCGGCATCAAAAATATCATGCACCCGTCGCCTCGGGCGTGAGAAACACCAAATGTTTGCGCGCATCCGCAAGGTCATCCGCGCGAGTCACCCAGCCGCGCTGCTCCATGGCCGCAATCAGCCGAGCCATGTTCGGCCGGTCATCCAACACCGCATCACCTAATTGGCCCTGCGCCAAGCCATCTTGATGCGACAGCCGATTGAGCACAAACCATTGCTCCTGCGACAACTCCACCCCCGCCTGCAAAGCCAATTCCCGAAAATGCCCACGAAGCATCCGCGCAGAGCGATAAATGCGATAGGCCAGGGCATCGTCAATGCGCACGGCGGGATGTTGCGGGGCTGGACTCATCGGATGGATTTTGATTGCAAGTGATTTAGTTGCTTAGGCAACATTATATCTCATCTTTTTGTCGCTGATTGCTGGCGAAGCCTATACGATAGGGTTTTGGAGGAAGCGCATGGCCATCAACACGAATCAGAAGCTTGCCTGCTTACGATTCACGCAACTACGGTTTCAGCGAGGCTCAATCTCTAAGCTTGCAATTTGCCACCCTGGACACGGCAACTGCAAACCATCAAGCCATCAAACCATCAAACCATCTGAATCATCAACTTCTTGCCGCAAGCCTGCGCATATTTGCGTAGCGTCTCAAATGAAGGCGAATGCTTCTCGCTGCGTAGCGAGGCCTCCAGCCGAGAGACTGCGGACACCGTCGTCCCCATACGGCTGGTCACATCAGCTGCGTCAAACCGGCGGCGCGCCGCGCATCGAGCAAAGCATGTAAGGCGGTGTATTCCTCTTCCAGCGCATCAAAAGCTTGCCGCACACCCGGCTTGGCCAGCAGCGCATCGCGAAACGCCGCGTCATGCGGCACGGGCTTGAAACCAGCTTCAGCCATGTTGCACATCCTTTAAAGCGTGGCATTTGTTGATCGAGTTATTGCAGAAGTTAGCATGTTTGCAAACATTCCTTCTGCTGATCAGGATTCGCTAGATCCGTGAGATTTTGAGGTGGATTTAGGCATCGCCCCGGCATAAATACTGCGTAGAGAGCTATCTAATCTATAGCAAACGCGCTATCTAAGCCGACTTCTTCAAACTCAGCTTCACCGTATAGCCCAGCTTCGCGGCCACGTTCACTAGCGCGTCTAAAGTGAATTTCTCGGTGCGGCCTTTCACGAGATCGTTCATGCGCGGCTGCGTGATGCCAGCGAGCTTGGCGGCTTCGGCTTGGGTGATGCCAAGTTTGCTGATGATGCGGCGAATGTGAATTGAGAGATCTGCGCGCAGCAACAGGTTTTGCGCCTCTGCCTCAGGGAAGCCAAGGTCTCGAAAGACGTTATCGCTGCCGACGACGATGTTGAGTTTCTCTTTCATGATCGATCCTTCTTCCCTCTCTCAGCAATCAAGCCCGCATAACGGCTTTGAGCCAATTCAATATCTTCCAAGGCCGTCTTCTGTGTTTTCTTCACAAAAGCGTGAAGCACATACACAGACTCGGCAAACTTAGCCACGTAAATCAACCGATACTGATTGCCTTTGCGCACTCTGATTTCGTAAGCACCGGCCCCCACGCTCGCCATCGGTTTGAAGCTGGTCGGCATCTCGCCAATTTGCACAAACCGTAACTCGCGCCCAAGCACTGCGCGGGCATCCTCCGGAAATTCACGCACCGCATTGAGCGACGTTCCGAGCCATTGAATGCGTTTCATTTTATATCAATTCTGATAATTTATACGAATACTGTATTTTACAACAGTATTTGATAGAAATCAAGTCGAAATTGGCATCTGGCTCGCATAAAACCTGCGCAGAACGCTATTGAATCAATAGCGAAAACCGCCTAAAACCCCGCCCCCGGCTGCTTTAAAAATTCAATCTCCTCTGGCGTCGATTCCCGGCCTAGGATGGTGTTGCGGTGGGGGTAGCGGCCGAAGCGCTCTAGGATGGCTAGGTGGCGGCGTTCGAAGTCTAGGTTGTTTTCTAGGCCGCTCTGGGCAAACAGGCGCAGGGCTTCTTGATGGATCGCCACGGACTCGCTGTGCATATAGGGCATGTAGGCAAAGCGGCGGAAGGCGCCAGCCG
>JAAUOI010000134.1 GCA_012036375.1 Allobrachymonas sp.
AATGCGGCTACTTATTTTTGAAGTCTTGCCATCTTCGAGTGCGCAGCAGCATGTCAAGCGCGTGATCAAGCAGTTCAATCCCGGCGCGGATTTCAAGGCACGTTTAGATGAGGTGGAGCGCTGCGGCAGCATGGCCAACAAGATGGCCTTGGCTGACGAATGCATCAACACATCGCAATTTGATGAAGCGATTCGTTTGTATCGCTCGGTCATGACAGGATCGTATGAAAACGATTTGCAAGCCACCTACAGCTTAGGAACGGCTTACTTCTACAAAAGGGATGCGGCACAAGCGATCCATGCTTTGAGCGAGGTGGTGTCCCGCGAACCGATGTTCGATGGCGGAGATGCCAAACTGATGCTCGCCCAAGCCTACGAAGGCGCTGGCCAAGATGCGCAATGCCGCGACTGCTACGAATCCTTGATCCAGCATTACGCGGGAGAAGAGGCGCGTGCGCAATACATCGCGTTTCTTGCTCGCCACAAAAATCGGTCACGTGCTGAAGCTGTATTGAACGATGTCGATAAACGCTTCCGCCTAGGCTCCACCACGTATCGCCGCTCGAATAAAACTTGGCGAGACAGTGCGCATCAAGCCTTTGATCAGGCGTTTGCGTCCAAATCGGCGTGACCCTGTCGTTGGTTTGAACTTGCGTCATCAATCCCCACCGCACCCACCGCCATCCCCGTCACTGCCCGAGCCGGAAGATTCCGCCCCGCCAAAATCTGCGCAGCTGCCGCTGTAGCTGCCTTCCGCGAAATGCGTGCCGCAATGTCCGCCGCCGCAGCCGCTGGATGAACTGTCGCTGTCTACCTTGGCTGTGCAATCTGGTCGGTAGCGAAAACCATCGGGAATGTTGAGCGCGGCATCGATGTCGAAGAGTCTGGGCAGGTGGCTGGGTGCGCGGGGATTGATAACTTCGCGTTGGCAGCACCAAAACCAGATACGGCGTAGGCCGTCGTTTCTGGCGGCGCTGTGACCCAGCGCTTCGGCGGGTGAGTGATGCAAGAAGCGACCGAGGGCTTCGTCGCACCAATCGGCATAGGCCTTCGTGTGCAAAATGAATTCATGCCACATCACATCCACCGCTTGCGAAGGCATGGCCATGAAACGGCCTTTGCCATACAAGCACGCGAGGAAGAAATCTCGCAAGCCTTGCTCGACTTGCTGCGTGTCAGCTGCGCTTAAGTGCGGGTAATGTGCGCGTAGCTTGGTGTGCAGGAAGCTGGGCAGGGATTGTGTGGAGATGAACTGGGTTCTGCGGTATTCCCGCGCCAGCCAGAGCATCCAAACGGCAAGCCCTGCAATCGCCATGAAGAATAATTTACCCAAAGCCCATCGGGTGGCAAACATCACCCACATACTGGCGATCAGGGCGAGCACTGCGGCAATTTCTGGGGCATGCCGCAAAAAGCTTGGCAGTCCGTAGGCAGTTGACCCGAGTTGTATTGTTTTTATTGTCATTCTCATCTCCTTTTCTTTTTTGTTTATTTCACTGTGACACATTTACATGACAGTTTGATGACAACAGAAAGTCACCGCTACAACGCTGAATCTGCACAAAAAAACAACAAGCGCGAGAAAATTCTCGCGCCGATATTGCAAACAGGATAAATTTTGTTTACAGTACGCGCTTGCTTGAAAACAGCGCATGCGACGAATGTCCTCGCTGCGTTTTCCCTTTTAGGCACCAAAGAACCCATGTTCCCTTTTACTCACACCTAACAGCACCCTTCTGCCGCCCCGGCTGGATGTGGTGCTCACATTTTCAGCAGGTCGCACTGGCAGACTGGCTCAGGTTCAATCGCTTCAGATTTGAACCCTAGCCGCTCCGAATAAGCCCCTGCAATCAGTGCCGGGGTTTTGTTTTTCAGGAGTGTGCACCGTGAGTGCTAAAACTTTTTCGCGTGACTTTGCTGCGGGCAAGGTCAAACATTTGCAGCGCATGCAGCAGCCTGTGGCTCTGACCGTTTTGCGGCTGGAAGCCCTGCCCGTGCGCAACCCGGTGGCTCGCGCCTTGGCGCAGCGATCTCTTTCATCGGCTGCGGGCAAACACATCCGCTCCAGCAGCGCCATGCGCCGCGCAGACAACGTGGCTTTGCATAAAGCGCTGCCTCGCCTGCTGCGCGATGAATAAATCTATTCAAAACATCATGAATCAAGAAACAAATTTTCCCAAGAGCCTGAACGCCCAAACGCTGCGAGAACGCAGCGCACATTTGGCTCACATCGCCGCCGAGTTGAAGCAAGAACTCTTTGGCATTGATGACATCATTGACCGCGTGATTGAATCGCTGCGGGCTTGGTACGTCATGCCGCACATCATCAGCCGCCCTGTGATCGTTTGCCTTTGGGGCTTGACGGGCACAGGCAAAACCCAGCTCACGCGCCGCTTGGCGCAAAAGCTTGGGTTTTACGACCGCTTTGTCGAAGTGCAGATGGATGGCTTTTCCAACGGCACGTCTTGGCGTAGCCAAGATTCGATCAGCGCGATGCTCTCTGAATCGAGCATCGAAGAAGGCGAGCCCGGCATTTTGGTGCTCGATGAATTCCAGCGCTTTCGCACGATGACGGCCAAGGGCGATGATGCGCCTGTGAAGCGCTACCAAGATGTGTGGCAATTGCTGTCAGATGGCAAGCTGCCGCCCTCGCTGTCTTTCCTGCGCGAGCTGGAGCAAGCTTTGGCTTATTCGCAGTACCAAGCGCAGTGGGAAGATGAACCCGACGCAAGCGACGAAGAGGCGATCAAGAAAGCACAAAAGCGCCCCTTCAAAATCTCGCCCTATGAAGCACGCGAGATTCAAAGCGCTTTGAAGCTTAAAGACAGCTTGCAAAGCATCATGGCCTGTAGCCCTGAAGCTTTGCAAGAAAAAATCCTCGCCTACAAAGCGCAGAGCGACCATTGGGAAACGGACTACAGCCGTTTGCTGATCATCGTTTCGGGCAATTTGGATGAGATGTACAGCGAGCTGGCTTCTCGTGTAGAAGATTGCGATACCGATGCGGATGTGTTTCATGCGCTATCGCGCCAGCTCTCGGTGATTGATGTGAAGAAAGCTTTGAACCAGCGCTTTCGCCCCGAACAAGTCGCTCGTTTGGGCAACACGCACATCATCTACCCTTCTCTCAATCAAGCCACTTATCTGCGCTTGATTGACAACGTGTGCGCGGGTTATGTGCGTGAATTGGCCAGCAGCTCGGGTTACACATTTGCATTAGACGAGTGCGTCTCGCGCGGCATTTATGCCAATGGCGTGTTTCCTGCGCAGGGCACGCGGCCTTTGTTCTCTTCGGTGCACTGCATTTTGAGTGCGCCGCTGGTCAACGCGGCATTGTGGGCAGCAGAACATGCTTTGCCTGCGGGCAGCGTGATCACCGTATCACTCGATGTGGCTGGGCAATGCTTGAAACTGAGCGCTTCAAACGGTGAAAGCAGCATCGCGCATCGCCTGAATGTGCAGCTCGATATTGAGCACATCAAGCGCCGCGCAAGCAATGATTTCCGCGCCCTGCTCGCAGTGCATGAAGCGGGCCATGGCTTGGCCTATGCGCTCTTGTTTGGCCACGCGCCGCAGGAAGTGAAGATCAACGTGGCCTCTTTTGAAGGCGGATACAACAGCTACATGCGCCTCAAATCGCAATCGCGGCAGAATGTGCTCGACCGCATCTGCGTGAGCCTCTCAGGCCGCGCGGCGGAGACCTTGGTGTTTGGCCCTAAGGAGTGCTCTACCGGCAGCTATGGCGACATCAAGCAAGCCACTGAAGCGGCGGCGCAATTCGTGAGGCACTATGGTTTTGGCACGCGCCTGTCTCACACCGACATCACGCGCGAGCCGGGCGATAACCTCAATACCGATGTATTGCCCACCAATGCCGAAATTGAAGCTTTGCTGTATGCGCAGTTCAACCGCGCTTGCGATCTCATGCGCGAGCGTAGCGGCGATTTGCTCAAAATCGTGGCAGAGCTCATGGCGCAGGGTCAGGTCGCGCCAACGCGCATGGTGCAGTTGCTTGGCGTGAAGCTGCCATCGGAGGATGTCTTGCTAACACCGTATCACGAACACCTAGCGGTGTTTGTGATGCAAAAAGAGCTAATGGACCGTGTTCGGAGCAACATTGCGATTGAATTTAAACAAGAAGTGAATGAATCGCAGTCGATGGAGGATTGCACGACTGCTCACCATTAAAATATTACTTACACACCCCGTCTCTTTTTGAGCCGGGGTATTTGTCATTTTTATTGCGCATTTCTCTTGCTGCCTCATGGATTTCCCTTCTCTTAAACCCGGCCAACGCTACACCTTGCCTCGCCCTGTGTCGAGCAGTGATGCGCTGATGCTGTCGCAATTTGCTACTGAACAAAAGCTCAAAGGAAAAATCACAGCGATCATTGCGCAGACGCGCAAGATGCGCAGCGGCTGCAAGATGAGATCGCGTTTTTTCAGCCGGGCTTGCGCGGCGTGATGTTTCCGGATTGGGAAACTTTGCCCTATGACACGTTCTCGCCGCATCAGGATTTGATCTCTGAGCGGCTGGCCACGCTATGGCGGATTTTGCAATCGAAGGATCGTGCGCACGCCGAAGCGGTGGATTTGCTCTTGATCCCCGCCACCACAGCGCTGTATCGCATTGCGCCGCCCTCGTTTCTTGCTGCCACGACCTTCCATTTCAAACAAAAGCAAAAGCTGGACGAGGCGAAATTCAAAGCGCAGCTCACGCTCGCGGGCTACGCGCATGTCTCGCAGGTGGTAAGCCCCGGCGAATATGCGGTGCGCGGCGGCTTGATTGACTTATTTCCCATGGGCAGCCTCGTGCCGTATCGGGTGGATTTGTTTGACGATGAGGTGGATTCGATTCGCACCTTTGATCCCGATTCGCAGCGCAGCTTGTATCCCGTGCCTGAGGTGCGATTGCTGCCGGGGCGGGAGTTTCCGGTGGATGACGATGCCCGCAAACAATTTCGCACGCGCTGGCGTGAGCTGCTCGAAGGCGATCCGACCAAGAGCCGGATTTACAAAGACATGTCAGCCGGCATCGCCACGGCGGGCATTGAGTATTATTTGCCGCTGTTTTTTGACGAGCTGGCCACGATTTTTGATTATTTGCACGATGCGACCTTGGTGCTGCATGGCGATGTGAATGCGAGTTTTGAGCGCTTTTGGCAAGATGCCAGCGAGCGCCATCGCATGAGCCAAGGCGATCCTGAGCGGCCTGCTCTGCCGCCTGCTTCGCTCTTCCTCTCACAAGAGCAGTTTTATGGGTTTTGCAATGGTTTTGAGCAGCTAGCCCTCAAGGATACTGCGCCAGATGCTACTGAATTTATAGCATCTACGCTCCCCTACTTGGCCAGCCAGCGTGACAGCGAAGAGCCGCTGGTTCAGCTCAAAGCGCATATTCAGACCTCTAAACATCGCGTGTTGATCGCCGCCGAGAGCGAAGGCCGGCGCGAGAGTTTGATGGATTTTCTGCGTGCCAGCCATATCGTGCTGCCGGTGTTTGATAGCTTGGAAGAGTTTCAAGCCAGCGATGAGAAGGCCGGCATGGCGGTCGCGCCGCTAGCCGCAGGCTTTGCATGGAACGAAGGCGCGATTGACTTCATCACCGAGACGGAACTCTTTGCTGCGCAAGGCCATGTGCGGCGCAGAAAGCGCCAAGAGCAGGCCAGCGATGTGGAAGCGCTGATAAAGGATTTGAGCGAGCTGAAAGTGGGCGACCCCGTGGTGCATACGCAGCATGGCATTGGGCGCTACAAAGGGCTGGTCAATCTCGATATGGGGCAAAAGAACCCTGATGGCTCGCCTGCCTTGCAAGAGTTTTTGCACTTGCTCTATGCCGATGATGCGGTGCTGTATGTACCAGTCAGCCAATTGCATCAAATTGGGCGGTACACCGGCGTATCAGCCGATGAAGCGCCGCTGCACCGCTTGGGCTCAGGCCAATGGGAGAAAGCGCGGCGCAAAGCGGCGGAGCAAGTGCGCGATACCGCCGCCGAGTTGCTCAATATTTACGCCCGCCGCGCCCTGCGTCAAGGTCATGCCTTCAAGTATTCGCCCGATGATTACGAGCGCTTTGCCAAAGATTTCGGCTTTGATGAAACGCCCGATCAGCGCGCCGCGATTCACGCGGTGATTCAAGACATGATCAGCCCCAAGCCGATGGATAGGCTCGTTTGCGGCGATGTGGGCTTTGGCAAAACAGAAGTGGCACTGCGAGCCGCCTTTGTTTGCATCACGGGCGGCAAGCAAGTCGCCCTGCTCGCGCCGACCACGCTTCTGGCCGAGCAGCATTTCCAAACGCTCACCGATCGCTTCTCGAAATGGCCGGTGAAGGTGATGGAAATGAGCCGCTTTCGCAGCGCGAAAGAAATCACGGCGGCGCAAAAAGGTATTGCAGATGGCAGCGTGGACATCATTGTCGGGGACGCACAAAACTTTCTGAGTGAGAAAACGCAGTTCAAAAACCTCGGCCTGCTCATCATTGACGAAGAGCACCGCTTTTGGCGTGCGGCATAAAGAGGCGATGAAAGCCTTTCGCGCGGAAGTGGATGTGCTCACGCTCACGGCCACGCCGATTCCGCGCACGATGGGCATGGCATTGGAGGGTATCCGCGATCTCTCCGTGATCGCCACCGCGCCGCAGCGCCGCTTGGCGATTAAAACCTTTGTGCGCAACGAAGGCAATGGCGTGATCCGCGAGGCGGTATTGCGGGAATTGAAACGCGGCGGGCAGGTTTACTTTCTGCACAACGAGGTGGAAACCATCGAGAACCGGCGCCAAAAGCTCGAAGACATCCTGCCCGAGGCGCGCATTGCCATTGCGCATGGCCAGATGCCCGAGCGCGAGCTGGAGCGGGTGATGCGCGACTTCGTGGCGCAGCGCTACAACCTGCTGCTGTGCTCAACCATCATCGAGACCGGGATCGACGTGCCCACCGCCAACACCATCGTGATGGCACGCGCCGACAAGTTCGGCCTGGCCCAGTTGCATCAGCTGCGCGGGCGCGTCGGGCGCAGCCACCACCAGGCCTACGCCTACCTCATGGTGCCCGACATCGAAGGCCTGACCAAGCAGGCCAGCCAGCGCCTTGACGCCATTCAACAAATGGAAGAACTGGGCAGCGGCTTCTACCTGGCCATGCACGACCTGGAAATCCGTGGCGCGGGCGAAGTGCTGGGCGACAACCAGAGCGGCAACATGCTGGAGGTGGGTTTTCAGCTCTACAACGAGATGCTGAGCGAAGCGGTGGCCTCGCTCAAAGCCGGTCGCGAACCTGATTTGCTCGCGCCGCTGTCGGTCACCACCGACATCAACTTGCACGCGCCTGCGCTCTTGCCCAACGACTACTGTGGCGACGTTCACCTGCGCCTGTCGTTCTACAAAAAGCTCGCCTCGGCCAAAACCACCGATCAGGTGGACGCGCTGCTAGAAGAAATTGTGGACCGCTTCGGCAAGCCGCCCAGCCAGGCGCAAACGCTGATCGACGTGCACCGCCTGCGGGTACTGGGCGCCCCGTTTGGCGTGCTCAAGGTGGACGCAACCCCCGGCGTGACCCACATCACCTTCAAAACCAACCCACCGATCGAGCCCATGAAGATCATCGAGTTGATTCAGAGAAACAGGCACATCAAGCTGGCAGGCAACGAGAAGCTGCGCATCGAGCGCACCCTGCCCGAAGTGAAAGACCGCGTGCAACTGGTGCGCGACGTGCTGCGTGCGCTGGGTCAGCCGGTGAAGGCCGCAGAGCCTTTCCCCTCGTGAAGTCACAAGACATCGGAAAAGCGGTTCAGACTACACTTAGCTAACACCACCCAACAGGA
>JAAUOI010000135.1 GCA_012036375.1 Allobrachymonas sp.
GGAGATAGAGGCGGAAGGTGGTGCCCTTGCCCGGCGCGCTCTCGGGCAGGATGTAACCGCCGGTCTGCTTGACGATGCCGTAGACGGTGGAGAGGCCGAGGCCGGTGCCCTTGCCCACATCCTTGGTAGAGAAGAACGGCTCGAAGATCTTGGCCAGCACGTCGGGCGGCATGCCGTGGCCGGTGTCCTCCACCTCGATCAGCACGTACTCGCCCGGCGCCACGCCCTGCCGGACGAAGACGATGCTCGCAAAGTCCGGATCACTCGCCACCTCGAAGGCATAGCTGAGCGGGGCGATCTGCACGCTCACCGAGGGCGGAACAACCACGGGCGCTTGCGTTTGCGCAAGCGTCAACTGCATCGGGCGGCCTTGAATCGCGGCCATGAATTGCGCTTGGTTCAAATGCTGGTGCAGCGGCGAAAAACTCAGCTCAAACTCCAATTGACCGCTAGACAAAATCTTCGGCTCAGGCATTTTCAAAGGTTTGCATTGTTTGGCACACGCATTGACCAATTCCCGCTGAACCAAGCGAGCCGCATCCAGAGCCGTGCCGCGCGAGCCTGCCGTGGCAAACGTGGCGCGAGTGGTGATGATGAGGCGACCTACGCCTGCCAATGCGCTATGTTGCAAACCTAACTCACCAGAAATCGGATCTCGTGTGGGCACGGGCTTGGAGGACTGCGCAGCCGATGCAGCGCCTGAGGCTGCTGGCGGCGCGCTGCCCGGCTTGGGTTGCGGAATTGCAGGCAAACCCAGTACATTGGCTTCTTGCGCCATTGCCGGCGCAGTGAAGGCGATCATGGCTAGCGCAGTCATCACACCTGAGCAGCCAGCAACCCAGCGCATCATCTTGGCTTTCATCGCAGCTGTCAATGCAAATGGCGCGGCTTGCGGCCTCCGCCATGACCACCCAAGCCACCAGACCCACTCGCGCCGCCTCCTCCACGCAAGCTGCGCGGAATCGTGAGCGAATCGATCATGGCGTTGAAACGGGTGGTGAAGAGCTTGCCGATCTCAGCGGTGATGCCACCCAGATCGCTCTTGTCAAAATGCCGCTCCATCACGGCGCACACATCGTCAATCAACATATCGCGCTGCACCTGCATGATGTCGCCGGGTGTGGGGCCGACGAAGAGCATGAGGAAATCATCTCGCGACTCTTCTTCGCTGTCTTCATCGTCCTCATCAAACTCCGTGTCGTAAATGCTGATTTCAATGGACGCACCGCCAGCGGCCAGCTCGTTGAGATTCATGCACATTTCTTCCAAATTGTTGCGGAAGTCTTCATTGGCAGCGACCGTCCAGCACATATGCAGCACATGCTCTTTCTCATCCATGCGAATGCCTGGTTCCTCCTCATAGGCGCTGACTGCACCCTTGGCCAAAGATTTTGCGCCCGCATAAGACCACAAGGGTTTGAGCGCATCTTGCAACTGCGCAAATGTGACATCTTCGCGCAAGGGCACATCGCCATGCACGTGAATTTCAAAAGGAGTGTTGTGAGCAGCCATGAGGGGAGTTTAGTACTTTGGGGCGCTGTTCGCAGATTTTTTGGTGCAGAGACCGGAATCGAACCCAGCACGCTTGCGTGCTTTCGTCAATACCGCCAATTTACAGAAAAATGGTGCCCGGGACCGGAATCGAACCGGTACGCTCGCTATGAACGAAGCGGCGGATTTTAAGTCCGCTGTGTCTACCTATTTCACCACCCGGGCATGAGTGCTTTACTCGCCGAATTGTCAAACAAAAACGCCCCGAACGAGCCGAGGCGCAGATGAATTTCAATAAAAAAATTGGAGGCGCGACCCAGAGTCGAACTGGGCTAACCGGATTTGCAATCCGGGGCATAACCGCTTTGCTATCGCGCCATCGCAATACATGTAGGTTTGCTTTGAAAAAAATCAAGCCTGCATGCACCAAACCAAAAAAGGGAAGCATTGCTTCCCTTTTGAATTTGGAGCGGGCTAAGAGTCTCGAACTCTCGACCTCAACCTTGGCAAGGTTGCGCTCTACCAACTGAGCTAAGCCCGCGAAAGACTTAAATTATAGCAGCAAAAAATCAGTGTTTCACCGCCGCCTTCGCATTTTCTTTGTCGACAACTGTTGCAGTTACAAGGACGGGATCTATGACGGCAACCTCTTCATCCGGCAAAGCTTTGGGCTCAGATTCCAGCGCTGCTTTGAGCACTTGATCAATCCATTTCACCGGAATAATCTCCATGCCATTTTTCACGTTCTCAGGAATCTCTGCCAAATCTTTGACGTTTTCCTCGGGGATGAGCACGGTTTTGATGCCACCGCGCAAAGCCGCCAACAGCTTTTCTTTGAGGCCACCAATGCCAGTGACCTCGCCGCGCAAGGTGATCTCGCCGGTCATGGCCACTGAGGATTTCACCGGAATGCCCGTGAGTGCAGAAACGATGGCTGTGGTCATCGCAATGCCGGCGCTTGGGCCGTCTTTGGGCGTTGCGCCGTCAGGCACGTGAATATGCACATCGCGCTTCTCAAACAACTCATCTTTGATGCCCAAGCGACGCGAGCGTGAGCGCACCACCGTGCGAGCTGCTTCCACCGATTCTTTCATCACATCGCCGAGCGAGCCCGTGCGCGTGGTGTTGCCTTTGCCGGGCATGGTGGCAGCTTCAATCGTGAGCAAATCACCGCCCACTTCCGTCCAAGCTAAACCGACCACCTGACCCACTTGGCTACTTTGCTCGGCACGGCCATAGTTGAACTTGCGCACGCCGATGAAGTCCGCCAAATTTTCCGCAGTCACTTTGACTTGGCCTACATATTTTTTGAGCAAGATGCCTTTGACCACTTTGCGGCAAATCTTAGACAGCTCGCGCTCGAGCGAACGCACACCGGCTTCACGTGTGTAGTAGCGCACGATGTCGCGCACCGCATCTTCTTGCACCTCAAGCTCTGCTGCTTTCACGCCATTGTTTTCCAATTGCTTGGGCAGCAAATAGCGCAGCGCAATGCTGGTTTTTTCGTCTTCGGTGTAACCCGACAAGCGAATCACTTCCATACGATCCAAGAGCGCAGGGGGAATGTTCATAGAGTTCGATGTGGCGACAAACATCACATCGCTCAAATCAAAATCCACGTCCACATAATGGTCGCTAAAGGTATGGTTTTGCTCAGGATCAAGCACCTCTAGCAAAGCGCTCGAAGGATCGCCTCGCATGTCATGTCCCATCTTGTCGATTTCATCGAGCAAGAAGAGTGGATTACGTGCGTTGACTTTGGTCAGGCTCTGCAATACCTTGCCGGGCAGTGCGCCGATGTAGGTGCGGCGGTGGCCGCGAATCTCGGCTTCATCGCGCATGCCGCCCAAGGCCATGCGCACATACTTGCGACCTGTGGCTTTGGCAATGGATTGACCCAGCGATGTTTTGCCCACGCCAGGCGGGCCGACGAGGCACAAAATCGGCGCTTTGACCTTGTCTACACGCTGCTGCACAGCAAGATATTCAAGAATACGGTCTTTGACTTTCTCTAAACCAAAGTGATCGGCATTGAGCACGTCTTCCGCGTTGCCTAATCATGCTTGATCTTGGTTTTTTTGCTCCAAGGCAAGCCAATCAGCACATCGATGTAATTGCGCACCACGGTCGCCTCAGCCGACATCGGAGACATGAGTTTGAGTTTTTTCAACTCAGCATCGGCCTTCTTGCGAGCCTCTTGCGGCATCTTGGCGGCTTTGATCTTTTTCTCGATTTCTTCAATGTCGGCGCCGTCTTCGCCATCACCCAGTTCTTTTGAATGGCCTTGACTTGCTCATTCAAGTAAAAATCGCGCTGATTTTTCTCCATCTGACGCTTGACTCTGCTACGAATCTTTTTATCGACGTTGAGAATTTCAACTTCGCGTTCGAGTTGCTCAAATACATTCTCCAAGCGTTCTTTCGTACCCAAAGTTTCGAGCACGATTTGCTTGTTCTCTAATTTCAGCGGTGTGTGCGCAGCAATCGTGTCGGCCAAGCGGCCAGCATCGTCGATGCTAGAAATGGACGTGAGGATTTCGGGTGGGATTTTTTGTTGAGCTTGACGTATTGGTCAAACTGGCCAACCACGGCGCGGCGCACGGCTTCAATTGCGGTGGCTTGGTCGGTGCTGGGCACAGCGGGTGTGCAAGGCGTGACGTTGGCATGAAAATGTGCTTCACCTTCGGTGATTTGATTCACAGTGGCGCGCTGTTGGCCTTCGACCAGCACTTTCACTGTGCCATCAGGCAATTTGAGCATCTGCAAAATCGTTGAGACGCAGCCCACGCCAAACATATCTTCCACCACCGGCTCATCTTTGGCTGCTGCTTTTTGCGCCACTAGCATGATGCGGCGATCCGTCTCCATCGCCGACTCAAGCGCCTTGATGCTTTTGGTGCGCCCGACAAACAGCGGAATCACCATATGCGGAAACACCACCACATCGCGCAGCGGCAAAAGCGGCAAATCAATCGGATCAGAGGGAAGGGGGGTGGCACCAGACATGGCTTCTCACTTCATAAAATTCATCACGGCCTGATGCAGCGTAGTTGCTCTGCACCAGCATCAAGCCTTTTTGGCTTCTTCCCGATACACCAGCAAAGGCGGCTTGCCTTCGTCGATAGTAGATTCATCCACCACCACTTTGGCTACATTGCTCACGTCAGGTAATTCAAACATGGTGTCAATCAGCGCCGCTTCAAGGATGGAGCGCAAGCCGCGTGCGCCGGTTTTGCGCAACTGAGCCTTGCGGGCAATCGCAGTCAACGCATTCGGCCGCACTTCAAGCTCAGCGCCTTCCATCGAGAGCAGCTTGGCGTATTGCTTGACGATCGCGTTTTTGGGCTCAGTCAAGATTTGCATCAAGGCATCTTCGCTCAGCTCATCAAGCGTGGCGATCACAGGCAAGCGGCCGATCAGCTCAGGAATCAAACCGAATTTAATCAAATCTTCCGGCTCGATCTCTTTGAAAGTCTCAGTCAAGCTGCGCTGCTTTTTGCTTTTGACGGATGCGCCGAAGCCAATGCCGCCCGCTTCTTGACGCGCCTCGACCACTTTTTCCAAGCCTTGGAATGCGCCACCGCAGATGAACAAAATATTCGTCGTGTCGACCTGCAAAAAATCCTGATTCGGATGCTTGCGCCCGCCTTGCGGTGGCACGCCAGCCATCGTGCCTTCAACGAGTTTGAGCAAGGCTTGCTGCACGCCCTCGCCGCTCACATCGCGGGTGATCGAGGGGTTGTCTGACTTGCGGGAGATTTGTCAATTTCGTCGATATACACAATGCCGCGCTGGGCTTTTTCGACATCGTAGTTACAGGCTTGCAAGAGTTTAGAGATGATGTTTTCCACATCTTCGCCCACATAGCCCGCTTCGGTGAGTGTGGTGGCGTCTGCCATCACGAAGGGGACGTTGAGCATGCGGGCCAGCGTTTGGGCGAGGAAGGTTTTGCCCGAGCCGGTGGGGCCGATCAGCAAGATGTTGGTCTTGGTCAGTTCGACATCGTCTTTACGGGCTTTTTCTTTGTGGCGCAAGCGCTTGTAGTGGTTGTAGACCGCCACCGAAAGCGCTCGTTTGGCCAATTGTTGACCAATAACGTAGCCATCCAAATGTTTCTTGATTTCAGACGGACTGGGCAAATCCCCGCGAGCTTCTTTGTCAGCCTCGGGCGTAACTTCATCGCGATGATGTCGTTGCACAAATCAATGCACTCATCGCAGATAAAGACCGACGGGCCTGCGATGAGTTTTTTGACTTCGTGCTGGCTTTTGCCGCAGAAGGAGCAGTACAGCGTTTTTTCGCTGGAGGTATTGCCTTTTCGGTCAGCCATATGTGAGTCCTGAAATGCTTAGAACCCAATGATACTGCTTGATACCGGCTGGGCGTTGAGTTCTAGGCACTGTTACTTGATTTCGCTCGCAATTCCTAAGCGGTGGGGCGCTTGGCGATGACCTGATCCACCAAACCGTATTCCTTGGCTTCATCGGCAGATAGCCAATAATCGCGCTCCACATCGCGTGCGATTTTCTCAATCGGCTGGCCAGTGTTTTGGGCATAAATTTTGTTGAGCTGCTCGCGCGTCTTGAGGATTTCGCGGGCGGAAATCTCAATATCGCTGGCCATACCACGTGCGCCGCCGGATGGCTGGTGCATCATGACGCTGGCATTCGGTAGTGCAATGCGCTTACCCTTCGCACCCGACATCAACAGGAATGAACCCATACTGGCGGCCATGCCGGTGCACAGGGTGGACACATCGGGTTTGATGAAATTCATGGTGTCGTAAATACCCAAGCCTGCGCTCACCGAGCCGCCAGGGGAATTGATGTACAGAAACACATCTTTATCAGGGTTTTCACTCTCGAGGAACAAGAGTTGAGCGACCACGAGATTGGCCATGTAATCTTCAACGGGGCCCACTAAGAAAATAATGCGCTCTTTCAGCAGGCGTGAATAAATGTCATAGGCGCGCTCACCACGGCCCGATTGCTCAATCACCATGGGCACCATGCCCAAGGCTTGGGCGGGCTCAAAGGTTTTCTCAGCGAATTTATCGAGGGCTGAATAGGGATTGATGAAACGGCTCATGAACATTGCTCCTTGCTATGCTTACTGTAGCGCAAATTAGCGCGGTTGATCGGGCAGTCAAAAGAAAATGGGGCTTGCACCGCAAAGCACAAGCCCCAGTATCGTCAAATTTCTTTGGTTTTACTGCTGACCCATCAATTCATCAAATTCAACCGATTTGTCGGTCACTTTGGCTTTGGCGAGTACAAAATCGGTCACGTTGTTTTCAATGATCACAGCTTCGACCTCGGCCATGCGCTGGCGATCGCCGTTGTACCAACGCACGACATCGGCTGGCTTCTCATACGATGCGGCCAAATCTTCAATATGCGTTTTGATTTGCTCGGGCTTGGCTTCCAAATTGTTGGCTTTGACGAGCTCTGCCACCACCAGACCTAAGCGCACACGGCGCTCCGCTTGCGGGCGGAAAATGTCTTCAGGAATTGGGGCTTTATCCGCATCTTTGATGCCGCGTGCTTTCAAATCTGCACGGGCTGCTTCGGCCAAGCGATCCAATTCGGATTGCACAATGCTTTGCGGCAAATCTAACTCTGCTTTGGCCAGCAACGCATCCATCACGGCAGCTTTGTTTTTAGCAATCAGGCGGAATTTGACTTCGCGCTCAAGATTTTTCTTGATGTCTGCGCGCAGACCTTCCACTGTGCCATCGGCAATTCCTAAAGACTTGGCAAACGCTTCGTTCACTTCGGGCAGATTTTGAGATTCGAGTTTTTTGATGGTGACGAGGAAGTCAGCCGTTTGCCGGCAACATCTGCGCCATGGTAATCGGCGGGGAAGGCCAGCGGGAAGGTTTTGCTCTCGCCCAGCTTCATGCCGCGCACGGCCTCATCAAATTCTTTCAACATCTGGCCTTCGCCGACCATGAAAGCGAAGTCTTCGGCTTTGCCGCCTTCAAAAGGCTCGCCATCGATCTTGCCAGCGAAATCTACGGTCACGCGGTCAGTCTCAGCCACGCCGTCTTGTGCGGAGCGCTGGGCAAAGGTGCGGCGCTGTTTGCGCAGAATCTCAAGCGTGCGGTCAATCGCTGCGTCAGACACCTCCGCCGTAGTTTTTTCCACCTCGGCGCTGGCCAAATCGCCGATTTTGACTTCAGGATAGACCTCAAACACTGCATCAAAATTCATCTGGCCATCGTCGGCCTTTGTTTCGGATTCAGAAATTTTCAAGCCACCTGCCACACGCAGCTTGG
>JAAUOI010000136.1 GCA_012036375.1 Allobrachymonas sp.
GATACACACGCCCGTGTGCGCCAGCTCGAATCGGCCTACGCGCAGATGCTGCAAGACGCAAGCACCGGTCATCAACCTCAGTCGTTTGCCGTCTCAGCCGACTTGTGATGACCGCTCAAACCGCACAATGAAACGCACGCCCGGCATGGCTGCTTTGGGGTCGGTCTCTTCGATGAGTAATTCCGCTTGATGGCGTTTGGTAATTTCTTGTACGATGGCCAAGCCCAGCCCAGAGCCGTCAGCGCTTTGACCTAGACTGCGATAGAAAGGCTGGAGCACCAGCTCTCGCTCGGCCTTAGGGATACCCGGCCCGTTATCTTCGACTTGCACTTCCAAATACTCGCTGTGTTCAAAGGCCAGCACGCGCACAGTGACGATGCCTTTGTGTTCAGGTGTGGAGGGCACGTAGTTGAGCGCGTTGTCCACTAGATTGCGTACCAGCTCGGGCAGCAATGCGGCCGAGCCCTGCAACTGCGCGGCAGCTGTGCTTGCATCTGGTCCTTCGTAGCCCAAATCAATGCCGCGCTCCATGGCTCGTGGTAGTGCATCACGCACCACCTCGGTGGCGATGCTGGCTAAATTGATACTTTGCATCGGTAGGCTACGGCCTTCGTTTTCTGCACGAGCCAGAGCCAGCAGTTGATTGACCGTGCGTGTGGCTCGCATACTAGAGCGGCTGATTTGTTGCAAAGACTGTTTAATGTCTGATTCGCTGCTTCCCGATCGCAACGCAAGCTCGGCTTGCATGCGCAGCCCTGCCAGCGGCGTTTTGAGTTGATGCGCAGCATCAGCCAAGAAACGCTTTTGGCTGACTAGGGCCGAGCGCTCACGCGCAAACAAGTCATTGACCGACTGCACCAAGGGCGACACTTCCAGCGGCACTTCCATGGTGTCTATCGGGCTCAGGTCATCGGCACGGCGCTTGCGAATACGCTCTTGCAATTGGCTCAATGGCTGGATGCCGCGCGCTAACGCTAACCACACCAAAAACACCACCAATGGCACCAACACAAACTGCGGCAGTAACACGCCTTTGACGATCTCAGTGGCTAGCCGCGAGCGCTTCTCTCGCGTCTCTGCGACTTGAATTAACAGCGGCTTGGCATTGCTGGGCAAATCCTTGCCCGCCAAGGCCACATAGGTCCAAGCCACGCGCACATCCAGCCCTCGCACCACATCATCGCGTATCCGAATGCTGCTCAAAGACGGGCGATCGTCCTCCGGCAATGGAACGTCACGATCACCGCTTAAATATTCGCCGCGTAAGCCCAGCACCTGGTAGTACACCAAATCATCGTCATCCGCTCGCAAAATTTGGCTGGCGGAGGTTGGCAAATTGAACACCGCTTTATTGCCTTGCGCCACCGCAAGTTGGCTCAAGACCAGTAGGTTGTCTTCCAGACGTCGATCAAAAGGTTTGTCAGCAATGCCCTGAGCCACCCACCAAGTCAGCACCAAGCTCAGCGGCCACACGATCAACAGTGGCGTGAGCATCCAATCCAGAATTTCTCCGAATAGGCTGGTTTGCTCGCGCTGAAAGACTCTGAACACGCTGTTTAGGTGATTTTTCAAGGCAATAACCGAGGCCGCGCACTGTCGCAATGCGTACAGGCCCGACTTCAATTTTTTGCGCAAGCGATGGATATAGACTTCGATCGCATTGTTGCTCACTTCTTCACCCCATTCGCACAGGCGCTCAACCAGTTGTTCTTTGCTCACAAGGCGGCCAGAGCGCGCAAGCAAAATTTCCAGCAAACTGATCTCGCGGGCAGACAACTCAATCATCTTGCCATCCATCGTGGCCACGCGGCCAGCTTGGTCGTAATGCAAAGGGCCATGCTTGATGAGTGTGCTGGCGGCACCGGCGGTGCGCCGCGTGAGAGCCCGCACACGCGCCTCCAACTCTTCCAAGGCAAAGGGTTTGGCCATGTAGTCGTCTGCGCCATAGTCCAAGCCTTTGACACGTTGGTCCACACTGTCAGCTGCGGTGAGAATCAACACTTGCAAGGTTGATCCCCGCGAACGCAACCGTTTGAGCACCTCCAGCCCGTGCATTTTGGGTAATCCCAAATCCAAATCAGCAAATCAAATTCACTGTTAGCCATTAGCGCAGCATCGGCCTGATCACCATCGGTTACATGATCTACGGCTGCACCCGAATTGCGCAACGCTCGTAACAAGCCATCGGCCAATACTTGGTCGTCTTCTGCGATCAAAATTCGCATAGGTGTTGTCTCCTCATACCATGTGCTGCGATTGTAAGGAATGTGCTGAATCGGGACTGACGCGTGCGCAATCCGTGCAAATCGCGCAAAATGCCCACTTTATGGGATATTCATCGTTGACTTGGCTGCTTAAAGTACAGGCTATGCAGTCAGCGTTTGGACTTGCTGCTTTGAATCAAGGAGTTGCTCATGTTTCGTTTGAATCTTTCCGCAAATAATCGTACCGTTGGCATCAGCGTGCCTTACACCTTGGTCTTTCTGACCGCTCTGAGTGCACTCAATGCAACGGCGCAACCTGTCGCCAATGCCAGCCCAGCTGCGCAATGCATTTTGGCTGGGCGCTTGGATGCCGATCAACGCTGGGCTCCGCAAGTGCGTGGTGTAGAGCTGCTGGATGCTGCGGCAAACGCGTCAGCGGCTCGAGCAAAGAATCGCTGACCCTTGTGAAAGCCGTGCGCCTGAGTCAACCAGCCTTGCTCTCCGGCTGCAATGGCAATCAGCCCCTCGCCTCTGGCGAGGGCAGTACCGCGAAGAAAAGCCCAGCGCCAGCCGTCTCAGCCAAGACTGAGCCAATTCCTGTGATCGCGGTGGCTTATCCACCCATTCGCATAGGCGGCTCACTGGTCGAGCTGGAGTTGCAAGTTCCAAGCAGTCGGCTGATGGAATTGACGCGCTGAACGCTGCATGCGCCTTATCAACCTCATTTCCAGACCAAGCGCTGCAGCGGCGTACAGACATGGTAAAAAAAGGAATTAGGTCACAGCGGCGCGTTTGGGCTTATTGGTCATGCGGCGCGTGACCACACTGCCTAAGGCCATCACAAACGACAGCGCAATGCTCGGGTGCTTGTGCGCCAACTCGGCATAACGCATCGGCGACATGCCCCACAAGACGCCTTTGCTCATGGCTTGCACCGTGGCATTGCGCGGTGTGCGCGCAAAAACGCACCTTCACCCACCACAGAACCTGCGCCAACGGTGGCCAATTGCACCTTGCCTTGATCGTCTTCGCGGTGTACGCCCAGTGTGCCGCTTTCAATCAAATACACCGTCACCTCAGTTGCGCCTTGGCGAATTACTTCTTGCCCACTTTCAACCGTGAACATTTGCAGATGTTGTGCCAACACAATCCAATCTTGTAGCTTAAGCGAGAGGCGAATCGCATCAAACTGCTGCGAGCCCTGAATCGCTGAGACCAAGCGGATCACATGGTCGTCTGCCTTTTGATCGCGCCGCATTGGCACGCGCTCAGACGGCGACAGCACGCCGGGTGTGCTGGGTACAAAATGGCTGCTGTTGGGGCTTTCACTTTCATCCGTGCCATAAAAGCCACTGCTGAAAAAGCTGCTTCGAGCTTTCTCCCCATCTTGCGCGAACGGATCTTTTTTCTTCCACATTCCCCGAGTGTGCGGCCAAGCCTGTAGCTTTCGCAAGCGAAAACTGATGAGATACGGGGCAAACCCGCATCAATGAGTCATTTATTCGTCAATCAGGGGATTTTTTGTGTCGTTTTTATGCAATTGAAGCCGATTACAGTAAACAACCTAGGAGTCTAGACCTGTTGCAATTGCTTCATCGCCAAGCGCTGCATATGCTGACGCAGGCGCTGCAAGCCCAGATCATGCTCGTATTGCTTTTCGCGGGTGTTGGCATCAGGCTCCATCGCCTCCAGCATCACGCGGTCTTGCTCGAGCACTTGCCAATGCCGCGCCTCTAATCGGTTGCGATAAAGGAAACGCCATGCATCGCGCTGCCAGCCTTGAACTTTTCGGCAGCGCCAGAAAAATACCGCTGTGGCATTCGGCTGGCCGGGCACGATGATCGGCGCAAACGCGCCGATGATGCTGAAGCTGCCGCCAGGCCCGCCAGTTTTGGGATACGGAATTTCGAGGCGCATCCAATGCGTGCCGGTATCGGCCCATTCCGTCCAATCAAAATTCACATCGCGCTGACCATCTTTTTCAAACACGAAGCCTTGGGGCGTGGTGCGCAACTTGAATTTCGCGCTGATGTCGCCCTCGCTCATGCTGTGGCTCATTTTGTGCAAAAACTGCCATGCATTGGATCCATCACGTTGTCGATCACGTAGCGATAATCGCCCGCCCATTCGACGTAGCAAAGGAAATGGCTCCACTCTTCATCGTCGGTGATTTCAGGGGGCAGATTGAGCTGCGGCGCTTGCATTACATTCGCGGCGCTGTTGTAGAGCCACACTGCGCCTGCCGCTTCTTTCACATGAAAACTCAAGGTGGCGCGAGAATTCTCCAGCGGGCAGCCGGGACTGGCTGGCACTTTCGTCACCATGCCATCGCAGCGCACTTCAATGCCGTGATATGGGCAGGCGAGACGATCGCCCAGATTCACACCCATCGACAGCGGCGCACCGCGATGCGGGCAATGATCTTCCAGTGCATGCACTTTGCCTTGACTATCTCGCCACAAGGCCATCTTGTAGCCCAGCCTTCTGAGGGCACGCGGCTTGTCGGTGATCCAGTCGCTCGGGCAAACGGGATACCAAAGATTCTTCAGACCTTTTTCTAAGGCGGCGCTGATGTCGGCTTTGGTGGGGGCGGGTTTAATAATGGTTTCCGTCATGTTTTAACTCCGGCAAATTGCTTTGTTGAGGGAGGAACTAGGTAACGCGAAAAACACAAAAAGGCGCGAAAAGCGCAAAAAAAATCAGCTAAAAAATTCGCTTGATACACAGTTCTCCTTTTTGCGTTTTTCGCGTTCTTTTCGCGCTTTTCGCGTTATATACACTTCAAGCCACTGCTAAACGCTGAACCTCAGCCGCAAAACTCGAAGCCGTCCAGTTCTGCCCGTTGGGCGCAAGCGGTCCGCTTTGGTTGAGGTAGCCCACGAGTTGATCGATCTCCCACAGACCTTGGCCGAAGGCGCGTTCCATCGCGTCGCCGAGCAAGATTTCATATTGGCTGGGCTCGCGTTTGCGGGCTTGATGCGGGTTCACATACAGTGGATCAATTTTCATAATAACTCCTGATTTGATAGCATTTGGCGCAGTATTTATGCCGGCTAGTGCCGTTTTTCGCTTAAAAATTGGCCACCGGCAGCCACTTGAGGTTGCCTGCGGGTGTGGCCGTCGATGCCGCCGTCTATTGCCCATTCGGCAAACACCGTCGGCCCGGGCGTGAATTCGCGTGGCTGCCAATCGGCGGTCAAATGGTCTTCATCGGCGTTGTATTCAATCAAGCCACCAACCGGGCATTCAAAATACCAAAAATACGCACTTGAGACGGGATGCCGGCCAGGGCCGAGCTGCGTTTTCCAACCCGCGCGACTCATGGCCAAGCCGCCACCAAAGACCTCATGAATATCGCGCACGGTAAACGCCACATGATTCAAGCCCTGCGCTTTGCCCGGCACTTGCAGCAAGAAAATATCGTGATGGCCTGCCTCGGGCGCACAGCGTAAAAATGCGCCTCGGCCTGGATAACTGTCACTCAGTACAAAGCCCAAGCTCTCATAAAAAGCTGCGGCCTCCGCGATTTTTTGGGTGAACAACACCACATGGCCAATCTCCACCGGCTGCGCTCGCTCGTACACCGGCGAAGGCGAGTTCACGCGCTGCACGCTGCCCCAGGTGTTACTCGGCGAGCCTTTCGTATCCACAGCGCGTTTGATGCTGCGCTGAAAGCGATGTTGCAGCCCGTGCGGGTCTTGCGCGGCTTCGCGCAATGCGCCCTCGCCCTGCATGCCCCAAGTCACCTCGCGCAGCGTTGCACCGGCCTCTATCGCTGTCTTGCCTTGTAAATCCGCATGCGAGGGAATGAGGATGCGCACTTGTGCCCCATTGCTGGTTTCAAACAGCAGCTCTTCGGCAACATCGACAAGCAGACTCAAGCCCCAATCCAAAAAGCACTGACGCGCTTTGGCGAAATTCTCTGCTGTGCCATCGCTGCTGTAAGTTAAACGGTCAATGCCTTCGATGGCCGCGAAACCTGTGCTGTGGCTCATGCTTGACTCCAAGGCAAGGGCTGCGCATTCGTGCCCCAATAAAAACTTTTTTGCATCATGTATTCCATGATCGACGCTGCGCCTTTTTCTCTGCCTAAGCCACTCATTTTGTAGCCGGTAAACGGCGTGCTGATGGAAAAGAGTTTGTAGGTATTGACCCAGACTGTGCCGGCCGTGATCGCTTGGCCTAGGCGCAGGGCGGTTTTGTAATCTTTGCTCCAAATGCCGCAGGCGAGGCCATATTCATTGTCGTTCGCTTGGCTCACCAAATCCGCTTCATCTTCCCAAGGCAGCAAACAGAGCACAGGCCCGAAAATTTCTTCGCGGCAGGTGCGACTGGTGTTGGGCAGACCTTCAAAAATCGTGGGCTCGTAGTAGTAGCCCAACTCGTTGCCAGTTCGCTTACCGCCACAAAGCAATTGACCGCCTTCTTCCAAAGCGAGTGCCACATAACGCTCCACGCTTTCACGGTGGCTTTTGGAAATCAGCGGGCCTATATGCGTCGTCTCAAGCGATGGATCGGCCACGCACAGCCTCGTTGTTTGCTCGACCAAACGCCGCTTGAATTCCTCATACACACTCGCATGCACAAAGGCGCGCGAGCCCGCCACGCAGCTCTCGCCGCTCGATGAAAAGATGCCGTAGACCACGCCAGCGACGGCATGATCCAAATCCGCATCACTGCAAACGATGGTGGGCGATTTACCGCCCAATTCGAGCGATACGGACATGAGCTTTTTCGCGGCCAATTCGGCAATCCCCAGCCCCACATTTGTGCCACCCGTGAAAGCAATGCGCTTGATGAGCGGATGCCGCACCAGCGCATCGCCAATCACCGAGCCCTTGCCGGGAAGCACGGAGAGAATGCCCGGCGGCAGCCCGGCCTGCTCGCCAATCCGCGCCAGCTCAATCGCCATACGCGGCGTGATCTCAGCCGGCTTGATCACCACGGCGCAGCCGGCAGCCAGTGCTGGCGCGATCTTCTGCGCTTCACTCGCTATCGGAGAATTCCAAGGCGTGATCGCACCCACCACGCCCAGCGGCTGATACAAACTCATCGTGAGGAAATCGCCCCGCTGCGGCGTAACGGGGCTTTCAAAGGTTTCGCACACGGCCGCGAAGTATTGAAACGTGCCGGCAGCGCTGGCCACCAAGGCGCGGCATTCTTTGACGGGTTTGCCATTGTCCAAGCGCTGCAAACTAGCCAGCTCTTCGCTACGCTCGCGGATCAATGCGGCCATTTTGTGGAGGATGGCGGCTCGCTGATGCGGCATGAGCGCTGCCCAATCGGACTTATGGCGGGCGGCTTCGGCAAAGCACACGGCTTGATCCACATCATCAACCTTGCAAGCATGTAGTTGCGCCACTGTCTCACCCGTGGCTGGGTATTCGGTGGAATACAGAGCGCCGCTGCCATCTTGCCACTGGCCTGCGAAGTAGGTTTGAAGATGAGTTATCGACATATTTGCGCCTTAAGCTTAGGTAACGCGAAAAGCGCGAAAATTCGCGAAAAACGCAAAAAAGAACAAAGAAGGCGGACTTGTTGTTTTAGCTGATTGAGTTTTA
>JAAUOI010000137.1 GCA_012036375.1 Allobrachymonas sp.
GGATTTGATCGCAAAAATTATGATCGACAAGGATTCCCGCGTCTTGGTCGAAACGCCCACTTATCTCGGCGCTTTGCAAGCCTTCACGCCGATGGAGCCTCAGTTTGTGAGCGTGGCGAGTGATGAAGAGGGTATCCTCATCAACGACCTCAAAGCAAAAGCAGAAGGAGCACGTTTCCTCTACGTCTTACCCAACTATCAAAACCCCACCGGCCGCAGCATGAGCGAAGCCCGCCGCGCCGCGCTCGTGCTAGCTGCAAAAGAGATGGGTTTACCGATTTTGGAAGACAACCCCTACGGCGACTTGTGGTTTGACACGCCGCCGCCTGCCCCGCTCACCGCTCGAAATCCTGAGGGCGGCATTTACATGGGTTCTTTTAGCAAAACCCTCGCACCCGGTTTGCGCTTGGGCTTCCTAGTCGCGCCAAAAGCTTTGTATCCCAAGCTCCTGCAAGCCAAGCAAGCCGCCGATTTGCACACGCCGAGTTTCAATCAACGCATCGTCGCCGAAGTCTTGAAAGACGGCTTCATCGATCGCCATGTGCCCACCATCCGCGCGCTCTATAAATCCCAATGCCAAGCCATGCTCGCTGCTTTGCAACGCGAGCTCGCCGGCACGGGCATCACTTGGAACCAACCCACCGGCGGCATGTTTCTCTGGCTCAAGCTACCCGCGCACATGAATGCGATTGAGCTGCTGCCACTAGCCGTCGAGCGCAACGTCGCCTTCGTGCCCGGTGCAGCGTTTTATGCAAACAGCCCGCAGCACAACACCCTGCGCCTGAGTTTCGTCACGGCGAGCGTGGAGCAAATCAATATCGGCATTGCTGCGTTGGCTCACACACTGCGGGAGGCGCTATGAGCTTGAAACTTTGGGGGCGCATCAGCTCCATCAATGTCCGCAAGGTGATGTGGACTGCGCAGTATTTGAATCTGCCGATTGAGCGTGTGGATGCAGGTGCGAATTTTGGGATTGTGGACACGCAAGAGTTTCAGCGCATGAACCCGAATGCAATGATTCCCGTGTTACAAGACGATGATTTCACGCTTTGGGAAAGCAATGTCATCGTGCGCTACTTGTGCGAGAAATATTCTTTTGGCCAACTCTTTCCAGCCCAGCGCGAGCAACGCTTTGATGCCGAGCGCTGGATGGATTGGCAGCAAAGTGAGCTGAACCGAGCCAGCGGCTCGCCCTTTGTGCAGTTTTTTCGCACTGCGCCCGAGCAACGTAATCAGGCACTGATTACTGAGTCCACACACAAAATGCAGCATTGGCTCGGCATTGTCGAGGCGCATCTGGCGCAGCAGCCCTTCATGGCAGGCCATACGCTCACCATGGCCGACATTCCCATCCTTTGCGAAGTGCATCGCTGGTGGGCGGTGCGTGCGGTCAGTGGTGATAGAGAGCCCGCTTATCCCGCGATTGAGCGCTGGTATGCGCCTTTGCTCGCGCATTCAGCGAGTAAAGGTGTGCTGGATTTGCCTGTGCGGTAAAGAATTTTCAAACTTCGGAGGTCATCATGAAGCAACGCGCATTCAAGCAAGTCGATGTGTTCACCGCTCGCCCATACTATGGCAACCCTTTGGCCGTGGTGCTCGATGGCGCGGGCTTGTCCGCAGATGAGATGCAGCATTTCACCAACTGGACGAATTTGAGTGAATGCACCTTTGTCTTGCCGCCGACGGATGCAAGCGCGGACTACAAGCTGCGGATTTTCTGCCCGGGGCGGGAGCTGCCGTTTGCGGGGCATCCGACTTTAGGGACTTGCCATGCGTGGCTGGAGGCGGGTGGGCAGCCGAAGGGCGAATTCATCATTCAAGAGTGCAGTATCGGCTTGGTGAAGATTCGGCGCGATGGCCAGCGGCTTGCGTTTGCTGCTCCACCACTGATCAAAAACGGCGCGTTAGATGAGGCAGATGTGCAACTGATTGCTCGCGCCTTGGCTTGCAGCGCAGCGACATCCTCGCGCACAGTTGGTGTGACAACGGACCGAATTGGCGCGGTGTGATGCTGCGAAGTGCTGAACAGGTTTTGAGTTTGAAGCCTGATGCGGCGATTCTGGCGGGTTTAGATATTGGTGTTGTGGGGCCCAGAGGAAAAGTCGGCGTGATTGGCTCGCAAGCCGACGGGCACGACGCGCAGTTTGAAGTCCGGGCTTTCTTCCCCGGCAACAACGGCATGGCTGAAGACCCCGTGACGGGCTCGCTGAACGCCGGCATCGCGCTATGGTTGATCGGCGCAGGTCTCGCGCCCATAAGCTATGTGGCTGCGCAAGGCACGGCGCTGGGTCGCGCAGGGCGAGTTCATATCAGCCAAATCGGCGCAGACATTTGGGTAGGTGGCGAATCCGTCACCTGCATCGAAGGGAGCGTGCGGCTATGACGATGCGAACTCAAGTCGATCATCTCGTGGTCGCAGCGCGAACATTGGAGGAAGGCGTGGCTTGGTGTGAAGCAACGCTTGACATCACGCCCGGCGCAGGCGGTGAGCATGCTTTGTTTGGGACGCACAATCGTTTGTTTCGCATCGCCACGGTGAATTTTCCGCGTGCCTATTTTGAAATCATTGCTATCAATAAAATAGCATATCGCGCAATAAAATCGCCGGCGAAGTGCTGGTTTGACTTAGATTCTCCTCAATTACAAGCTGGTATTGAAGGCAGCCCGCGCTTGGTGCATTTCGTGGCCAACACGGGCGACATACGCACTGCGGGCGCAGCCCTGCATGCCCTCGGCATCGAGCGCGGCCCCGCTGTGAAAGCCAACCGTATGACGGCCAACGGTTTGCTGGAGTGGCAGATCACGGTGCGGGATGATGGGCAGCGTTTGTTCAATGGCGTATTGCCAACCTTGATTGAATGGGGTCAGACTCACCCAGCAAATGCAATGCCTGACAGTGGAATCAGTCTGCAAAATTTGCGCATCACACATCCTGAAGCTTCTGAGCTGGCAACTGCTTATCAAGCCATTGGTTTGCAAGGCATCACTATCGAAGCAGGCACACCCAACATCATCGCCACGCTACAAACACCGCGCGGTATCGTCACGCTCGAATCGAAAGGCATCTGATGCTCACGATGACAGAACTGCTCCTGTATTGCCTAGCTGCCTTGGCGGTGATGCTCACACCGGGCCCAATATGATTTATTGCGTCTCGCGGGCGCTGTGCCAAGGGCGCATGGCCGGCTGGATCTCGGTGCTGGGTGTGCAAGCGGGTAATGTGGTGCATATCACCTCGGCCACGCTGGGGCTCACGGCGCTGCTGGCTGCGCTGCCTGCTTTGTACGATGGAATTCGTTTTGCGGGTGCGGCCTACTTGCTTTGGCTCGCTTGGCAAGCTGTGAAACCCGGCGGGCGGGGCGTGTTTGAAGCGCAAGATTTGCCGCATGATTCTTATGCGAAGCTGTTTCGCATGGGCTTGCTCACCAATCTACTCAATCCGAAGCAAATGGTTTTTTTACCTCCATCTTCAGCCAATTTCTGCATCCTGATCGCGGCAGTGTGTTGCAGCAAGGCATGCAGTTGGCTGCGACGCACATCAGCTTGAGCATCGTGGTCAATGGTTTGATCGTGGCTGGTGCTGCGAGCATGACGGTGTTTTTCAGCGCAGCCCCGCTTGGCTGGTTACTCAGCGCTATGTGATGGCGACGGTGCTCTCAGGTTTGGCTGTGCGTTTGATGTTGTCTGAAAGAAAGTAACCCGTGTTCACTCCCCAAGAAGTTAAAGCCGCGCAGGATTGCGTGTATGCCAGTTTGCGCCCGACGCCGCAATTTGAATGGCCGCTGCTCTCGCAAGCTCTGGGCGCACAGGTGTGGGTCAAGCATGAAAATCATCAGCCTGTCGGTGCGTTTAAAGTGCGCGGTGGGCTCACGTATTTTGATACGCTCATGCGGCGCGAGCCTCAGCTCCAAGGCGTGATCTCTGCGACACGCGGCAACCATGGGCAATCGATTGGTTTTGCTGCTCGCAAATACGGTGTGCAAGCCACCATCGTGGTGCCGCATGGCAATTCGGTGGAGAAGAATGCGGCGATGCGGGCTCTGGGCGTGGAGCTGATTGAGCATGGCTCAGAGTTTCAAGAATCGCGTGAGCATGCAGCAGCTTTGGCCAAGGAGCGCGGCTTGCATTTCGTGCCTTCGTATCACCGCGATTTGCTGCTCGGCGTGATGACGTATTGGTAGAGTTTTTGAAGCTGTGCAGCCGGATGTGACCTATGTGCCGATTGGTATGGGCTCAGGCTTTTGCGCAGCAGCGGCCGCGAGAGCGCATACGGGTGTGCGGACGAAACTGATTGGCGTGGTCTCCGCGCATGCTACGGCTTACTTGGATTCTTTCAAAGCCCGCAAAGTGATCGAATCACCCGTGAGCACCGTGATCGCCGATGGCATGGCTTGCCGCGTGCCCGATCAGGCTGCGCTCGATGTGATTTGCACAGAAGCGCATGATGTGATCGCCGTGACGGATGATGAGGTTAAAGCAGCAATGCGCTTGCTGTTCACAGCAACGCACAACGTGGCCGAGGGCGCGGGCGCAGCATCGCTGGCTGCTGCTATGCAACAAAAAGATCAATTGCAAAGCAAAGTCATCGGCACGACGTTGTGCGGTGGTAATGTAGATGCCGAGGTATTTGCCAAGATCCTGAGGACTCCTGGCCCCTGTATTTTTTGACAGATGGTTTGTCTTGGACAAATACACTATAGTGTGCGAATGTTTGTTTCATCTCAAACCTTTGCCAACGGCGAGCAACAAACTGAACGCCAACAGTCAAAGAGAAACTATTTACGGCCAACGCAGCAATTGGATATTCATGCGCCCAAGCTGCGCACGAAAACCTTGTCATTGACTCAGTTGCAGCACACTGACCGAGAAAAAGCGGTGGCTTTGCATCAATTTGTCCAGAGCCTGCCCTTTGGTTGCGTGCCCGATTACTCTGCGCTCACTGCCGATGCCGTGCTCAAACTTGGGTATGGTGATTGTTTTACCAAAGGCATGCTGTTGGTGGCGATGTTGCGTAGTGCCTCAATTGCTGCTCGGCTGCGATTTGTGTCTTTGCCGGTGCATTTTTTGCGTGGTATTGTGGATTCGGATGAGGCAACCATCATGCATGCAATGGCCGAGGTTTACTTGGATGGGCGCTGGGTGGTGACAGACAGTTATGTGCCTGATGCGGCTTTGTTTGAAGCGGCTAAGAAAAAGCTTCAGAGTGAAAATCGTCCATTGGGTTATGGCATTCACATCGCGGGCGCCCGCGCTTGGAATGGCTTGCATGATGCGAGTGCGCAATGCGTGGCCAGCGATCCGAGCAGTTTGCCCACAGTAGATTGGGGTGTGGCCGATGACCCGATTAGTTTCTATGCCGATCCGAGCCACAGTGAGCTACGGCGTAATTTCGCCATGCGTTTGAAGTGGCGCTTGGGCGCGGGTGTGGTCAATAAGCGCGTGCAAGCGATACGCGATGATCATTGAGTGATTCAAACGACTACACCGTGTAATTGAGCGCCATGCGCCCGCCGTCCGCTGTGATGATCTCGCCAGTCAGGTAGCTGCTGGCGTTGCTGGCCAGCCAAGCGACGACTTCTGCGATCTCCTCAGGCTGACCTAGGCGGCGCATCGGTGTGCGGCTCAGGATGCGTGCTTTGGCGGCTTCGTCGGTGAGCACGGCCTGTGCTGCAAGTTCCGTGGCAATCGTGCCTGGAGCGACAGCATTGACGCGAATCCCATGATCAGCGAGCGCCAGTGCAGCAGCGCGGGTGAGCTGATTGACACCGCCTTTGCTGATGTTGTAGCTGGCAATTGCTGGAATCGCCAACACGCCGTTGACCGAGCTCATGTTCACAATACGGCCTTTGCTGCCAGTGGCCACCATCGCCCGCGCTACAGCTTGTAGCATCAAAAAGCTGCCTTTCAAATTAATGCGCAACACAGCATCAAAATCCTCTTCCGTCACGTCTAGGAATGGCGCGGCTTTGAAAATACCCGCATTGTTGACCAACACATCTACTCGGCCATGCAAGAAAAGCGTCTGTGCTACGAGCGCCTCGACATCAGATTTTTGTGCGACGTCGCATCGCACGAACTCCGCTCGCAAAGCTTGTGCAGTTGCCTTGCCGATAGCTTCATCCACATCGGCCAAGATCAGGTGCGCACCTTCTCTGGCAAAGCGCTGGGCGCAAGCTGCACCAATGCCACGCGCCGAGCCGGTAATGATGACCACCTGATCGCGAAGGCCAAGTTGCACAGTGTCAGCCATCCTTGGAGTGCGGTGTTCAGCGCTATTTGAATTCATGGTGTTATCTTAAGCGCTCAGTAGCGGCCGCATCGTCAGCTTTGCGAATGAGAATTGCGGTAAATTGCGTATTGGAGACACCTAGCCATGACCGATTCACCTGTTTTGTTTGGGCTGCATAGCCCGACTGTTGCATTGATTACGCTCAATCGCCCCGAGAGTCTGAACAGTTTCACACCCGAGATGCATACGATGTTTCGCGCCGCTTTGCAAAGCGCGATGGATTCGGGCGCACGTTGCGCCATATTGACAGGCGCTGGACGCGGATTTTGCGCCGGCGCGGATCTATCCAGCTTTGATTTCACACCCGGCGAAGGCTTGAAGCAACGCGCCAATCCAGGCCCCACGATAGAAGCGGATTTCAATCCGAGTGCGCGCGCCTTGATGGAGTTGCCGATGCCCACGATCTGTGCGGTCAACGGCGTGGCGGCGGGAGCGGGCGCTTCGTTTGCGCTCAGTTGTGATCTGGTGATCGCCTCGCCAGTGGCCAGCTTCATTCAAGCGTTCTCTAAGATTGGCTTGATCCCAGACGCGGGCGGCTCCTGGCATTTGCCGCAGCGTTTAGGATTGGCGCGTGCGCTGGGCTTGGCGTTGACAGGAGACAAGCTCACGGCTGCGCAGGCCAAAGAATTTGGACTCATCTGGGATGTGCAAGACGATCCGTTGGCGGCTGCTTTGACACTGGGTCAAAAGCTTGCGCACATGCCTACCAAGGCATTGGTGCAGACGCGCCATTTGCTGCGCAGTGCCCACATGCGAACATTTGAAGAGCAGCTCCATGCCGAACTCGCCGCGCAAACTGCGCTGGGTCACACCGATGACTACATCGAAGGCGTGAATGCGTTTTTGCAAAGCGTGTGCCGCAATTCAAGGGGCAATGATGAATCAAGACCAACTTGCCCATGCCGTTGGCCAAAAGATGTTTGCCTCTGATGTGGCCTCGCGCCAGACGATGGGGATGCAGCTGATCGAATGCAAACCGGGCTATGCCAAGCTGACCATGGAAGTCAAAGATTTGCATTTGAATGGCCATCAGATTTGCCATGGCGGCTTCATCTTCACGCTGGCTGATTCCACCTTTGCCTTTGCTTGTAACTCCCACAACAAAGTGGCCCTGGCCGCTGGTTGCTCGATCGAATTTCTAAAACCCGGGCAGCTCGGCGATGTGCTCAACTGCGAAGGCGTGGAGCAAACGCTCTCAGGTCGGCATGGGATTTACGACATGAAAGTGAGCAATCAACGTGGCGAAGTGATCGCGATGTTTCGTGGCAAATCGGCGCAGATTGCCGGCACAGTATTGCCATCTGAGTAAATTATCGCTTGCTTATAGCTACTATTTTCATAGCACTCCGCGCAGTATTGATGCTGGCTAAAGGTCTAAAATGCTTAAAAAACCATCATTTCGTTAGAGCCTATCGAAACAACTTCTGTCGCCGAGCTACGCGCCTTGCAGCTCA